>JAICUC010000029.1 GCA_025936075.1 Nitrospira sp.
CCCATCGCGGCGGCGCAACAGACGACTGCTCCGATCACCAATGCGGCCGCCGGTCCTGCCGGATGTCCGGCTCCCATGAAGATCACGAGCAACAGAGCGGCGATCATAATTGTGGCAATCGTCACGCCTGAGACGGGGTTGCTCGAACTTCCGACCATCCCGGCCATATAGGCGGCGACCGACGAGAAAAGAAAGGCGGCAAGTGCCATCACGATCGTCATCAACAAACCGAGAAGGAAATTGTCCACGACCGTCGAATAGATCCAAGCCATCGGCAGGAGCGACAGGGCAAACGGCACCACGATCCACAGGAACGGAGCGTCCTGTTCCGTCCTCGGCACGTTTTCCTTCAGATGCTCCTTAACTTTAACCTCAGCCTTAACCTTGACTCCTCGGTAACCTGCTCTGAGCGTCATGAGACTTTTCCAGACCGGCTCACGTAATTTCATGAGCGTCCATAGCCCGCCGGCCAACATCGCTCCAATGCCGACGTATCGAATCTGCCCGCTCCAGATCGACATCGCCGCCGCAAGGCCCGTCCGATCCGGCGGCAACCCATGAACGAGTCCATAAGCGGGCATCAGAATCACCCACCCGATGACGCCCCCAAGAAACACCACCGCGGCTGTTCGTAAACCGATGATAAATCCGACTGCAAGGAGCGCCGGCGAAAGATTGAGTCCCGCATAGAATACGGTGCGTCCGGTTTGTGCGGCCCCTTCCACAGACTCCGTCCACAATCGGAGGCCGCTTTCGCAGAACTTCACGAGGCTTCCCAGCAGAGCAGCCGACAACAGCGACTGAAAATCCCTTGTTGATTTACGTGACTCGGTTGCGTTCCGTTCCGTTGCGCCGACCTTGAGGACTTCCGCCGTCGCGACTCCTTCAGGAAACCGCAAGCGAGCCGTTACAATCAACGCCCGCCGCAGCGGAATGGTAAAGAGCACGCCGAGCAGCCCGCCGACCGCAGCGATGAGAACGGTCTGCCGGTAGTCGAATTCCGACCAATATCCGACCAGCAGGAGCGCGGGAATCGTGAAAATGACGCCGGCCGCCAATGCTTCCCCCGATGAAGCCGCGGTTTGAACGATATTGTTTTCGAGGATGTTCGACTCACGGAAGAATCGTAGAATCGCCATGGAAGCGACTGCTGCAGGAATAGACGCAGACACCGTCATGCCGGCAAACAAGCCAAGATAGGCATTGGCGGCCGCCAAGACCGCTGCCAGGATGATCGACAACAGAACCGCTTTGACAGTGATCTCAGGGAGTGTGACGGTGGCAGGGACGAGAGGCTGGGGATCCTTCATGATGGCGGGTCATAATAGCCAGACCTTTTGTGGTCGCACAAGATAAATACTGCGTCGGAGCCGGCATGACAAGCAGGGGTGTAAACAGAGAGCTGGCCAAGAGTTCCAGAACTGCCGCATGATGCAATACTCTCGAATTCATGCGGCAGGCCGTCTGAATGACATCAATCGAACATGGAAATCTTTTGCTGAAACGGGCTACGACTCTCAACGGAGAGTTATCACAATAGAACTTGGGAGGAGATAAATAAATGGGAGCGCTGCGGGTGAGAGCATAGATCATGAAGTCCTATGCTCTCATTCCATGACAAATTTAGAAGTGGAACGACAGCCCTCCGACGCCATGGACTGAATTCAAGGTCAGATCAACGCTGCCGCCCCCTTCAACCTCCAGCGAGTGAGAGGCATGGATAAATTTCCCTTCTGCAAAGGCAGCAATATGCTTGGTCAAAAATACTTTGACACCTCCGAGTCCCTGAAAAGCCGGCGCCGTATCTCGGCCCTCGTTCGTTCCTGGCGCCTGGAAGGTAAGCCGCTGCCCTCCGCCACCCAATCCGATGTACGGGAACCATCTTCCATTTGGAAGCTCCGGTTCAACGCCCATCGGAAGGCGGGCCATAAGATTGATACCGAAGTAGGTCGCATGGAGATTGAGAGTCGCTATCGTCATAACAGGACCGAGACTCGACGACAATATTTGCCCACTGGAAGCATCGGGATTAAAGTCAGTCACGTCCACCTCCACCCCCACATCAATTCCCATGGTCTTTCGAGGAGCCGTGATCCACATCCCAATCTTCCCACCCACGGAAGGAGAATTGTCGAGTTTCACATCGTTTAATGTCACACCGGCTAACGAAATATCCGTCTTGAAAGGAAACGAATATCCGCCGAAGCCGGAAATATACATATCAACCGGCCTCACCCTAACCTCTTCTTGTGCTCGAGCTGACTCTGAATAGCCAACAACGCAGAATAGAAGAAGAGCCGCTGCAACAAGGACCTTCATTACTCCCTCCTAGATTGAACAAGTAGATGACGACGTTGGCATGTTACGGAATTTTTGACAGAGGGCAAGAAATAACTGGATTTATGGAGAGACCTAGAGTTGTTCAGTCTGCTGGGTGGGTGAAAACGACGATCTTGAGGACCTTTGAACAGTCTGTGGGCTCTTGTGTCGCTACTCGCGAAACAGTCGTACGGACACTCTCCGGCCTTTGATGCGAGCGCGCCCGAGTACCTCGATAATGCCGGAGGCCATGGATGTCGGTACATCAACGATGGAAAACCGATGTTCGATTTCAATGGCCCCGATGGCGTTGGAGTTGATCCTCGCTTCATTAGCGATCGCACCCACCAAATCGCCGGGTCTGATGCCTGCCTCGCGCCCCACCCCGATATATAGGCGCGCCATCTCGACCGTTCGCTTACCCTGTTGCGGCCGTCCCACTCCGGACGATCCACCATGACCCCGACCATCTGAATGTCGTGCGTCCCGAATCGGCCGTCCAAATTCCGATTGCCTGACGGGTATGGCAGGAATGTCCTGCTCCTGACGCTCGCCTCCTTGCGCGCGAACCAGTAGCTTCAACGCCGCTGCGGCGACCTCTGCCGGAGGGTGGGCGGAGAGCCTCTCGACGAGCTGCTTGAAGGCGTCCAGCGGCGCATCGCGTAAGACCTGCTCCACCGCGGCTTGCACGCGATCCAACTGTTTGGCACGGAGATCGGCCACGCTCGGAATCGGTAGAACGGTGACCCGCGCTTTCGTATGTTGTTCAATTGTTCGTAATAAGCGCTGTTCACGGGGGTCGAGAATGGTGATCGCCGCACCCTCCCGACCGGCCCGTCCGGTCCGGCCGATCCGATGGACATAGATTTCAGCGGAGGACGGCAGGTCGTAATTGATCACGTGTGATACCTGTGGAATATCCAGCCCGCGTGCCGCCACATCGGTGGCCACCAGTAATTCGGTCTGCCCGGCCTTGAACGCCTGCATGACACGGTCCCGCTGTCCCTGACTCATGCCGCCGTGAATGGCCTCGGCCCGATGGCCACGGCCTGTCAGCATCGCCGTCACTTCATCGACCTCCAGTCTGGTTCTGCAGAAGACCAGCGCGGAGTTCGCGCCTGCCACGTCGATCACGCGCGCAAGCGCCGCAGCCCGATGCGGCCTCGCGACGATATACGCCGTCTGCTGGACACGTGGAGCCGTGCCGGCCTTGACCGGTTCTTTGGCAATAGTGATTTCGATCGGGCTTTGAAGATGCCGATGGGCGATTGCGCGGATTCTTGGAGGAATTGTCGCTGAGAACAGGGCTGTCTGCTTCGTCTTGGGTGTTCCGACCAGGATCGCGTCCAGATCTTCCGCAAATCCCATGTCGAGCATTTCATCTGCTTCGTCCAATACGACGATTCGCACTTCTTGTAGCTTCAGTGTGCCACGGCGAATATGATCCAGTGCCCGACCCGGTGTGGCGACCACGACGTCGACTCCCCGCTTCAGCGCGTGCAACTGCGGACCGATCGCTTGTCCACCGTATACCGGTAACACACTCACTTGTAATTCCTTTCCGTACCGCTGCACCGCTTCCCCGACTTGAATCGCCAATTCGCGAGTCGGGACAAGCACAAGCGCCGAAGGACGTACCCTCGCAGCATGACTGAGTCGCTGCAGCATCGGTAATGCAAAGGCCGCCGTCTTGCCTGTGCCGGTCGCCGCCTGTCCCAGCAGATCCCGGCCTGCGAGGAGCGGGGGAATCGCTTCGCGTTGTATGGGGGTGGGTTCCTCATAGCCCAGCGTTTCCAATGTTGCGAGCAGCGGCGCTTCAAGTCCTAAGGCAACGAAGCCGGGTGAAAAGCCCGTGACGGTCGGAACGGCAGACTCTGAGGAGGGACCATGTTTCATAGGTATTCAGCACCTTTCGACGATGATCGTGAAATCATGAAGAATGTGGGGCGACGACTCACAGACGGCTTGATGGTACGTTGAATGTGGCGGTAGTGCAAGATCAGGTCGAGACGAGGGCGGAAGGAGAGAATGTTCGGTCCGTCGGACAGCGATGAGTATCTCGGAGAGAATTACTTCCACGGGCGGACAGGACATCGGAGACCCGCCCGCCCACATACCGTCAACATCTCATACAGGTCATCCTCTCTGTGGCGACGCAGCCTGACAGAGACCTGTTGCTCCTATAGCTTCGGCAGGGCCAAAGCGCGAATCGGAACCAACCGGTCCTCTGCCGGAATGAGGAACATGATCTGTGCGAGCGCTCGATACCGCGCTTCCAACTCACGGCATTGATTCACGAATCGACCGGCGGACAACCGGGGGAAATAGTCGCGGTGCTGCTCGTAAAAGAGCGCCCGGCGCCCCCAACGCTCGGCTTTGAAGATACATAACCGAGTGACTAATTCCAAAAGATGGTTCGGTGACAACCGCTTGGATCCTTTCACCGGAGCGGGGATCACAGAAGTGGATATGGTCAGTCCCTTTGTCACTTCTTTCATAGCGCGGCCTCCTTGTGCGATATGCCTGATCCATCGTCGCGACTCTCGTGACTTCAAACAGCCTTTGTACAGAATCGGGACATCCTGGTATCAGGTTATAGTCCACAAACATGAAGAGATCATTAATCAAAGATGAAAATTTTTTCATAAATGACGAATGCCGTGCATCGCCGTCGCTGCACGTCCCGATTGTAGGATTGATCGTTACCGCTGAGGGGGCGTGAAGCCGACATTGACGATGGCGGTGGCGCGGACCGGAGGGTAGGTTCCCTCGAATTTCGCCGGAAACACATACAAGCGTTCCCCGACCGAGAACAGCAGGCGATATTCTTTTTCAGCATCACTGTGCAGATACACCGCAAGCAGGGAAGAGGTCGGTTGTTTATCGATCCGTGCCCAGTTCAGGCCGAGCTGCGCGGGAATCACATACAGAGCGGCGGCAATCACGGCGAACGCGATATACGCCATCGACGGATCGATGGGCCGATCCATTGTATTGAACGTAGTATTGAGCGTCCTGAACCGTACCACAATCAGTTCGAGCGCCGAGCTGAATAAGAGCAGAATCGCGGCAACACCGATCATCGACAGAACGATAGCCGACATGACATAGCCGAATGCGCTCAGAAGCGGGATGATCCCTAAGAGCGCGAGCAAGAACCATGAACCATACCGGACCATGGCCACGGAGAGTCCGAACCGGAAGCTCGCAGTCACGTCGTCTTGACTTCCGAGCACCGCAAGATTCGTTGTAGCCAGATATCCAAAGTAGAGCAACAACAGCAGCGGCACCCAGCTTTGGCTAAAATAGGTCGCCGCTGGAACCTCATCTAAGATCCATGAAGCTCCGAATTCGGAAAAATAAGCTTTCGTATAAATTGATCCGGCGAGATATGCCACGCCGCTCATGGCGGCCAATCCGGCTAATGCTTTCGGCGTCTGCTCGATGAGTCGTCGAGCGCCGGCTCGGGCAGCGTTGCTCTTGTCGAGGTCGTCGCGGGGCATGAATGACGATGGAACCTACTGAAATGACCGGCCATTCTCGCTTGTCTTTCGGCATGACAGCGAGGTTCAGGCTACTCTTCCAGACGGTCTACCACAAGCGCGACAGATGGGAGGGAGTCGGAAGAGACAGAAATTCAACCGAAGCCGATGTCCGGCCTCATGTCTCGTTCCCGTTTCAACAGGGGATCAAGGTGACATACACGATCCGCTCACGCGGGCCATCCAGTTCGACCAGCATCACCGATTGCCACGTGCCGAGTACCAGCTTTCCGGCCGACACCGGCACTGCCAGCGACGGTCCGAGAATCGATGAGGCCATATGAGACCAGGCATGCGCGGGATTATGCGCATGTTGGAAGCGGATCCGAGGAATGATTTCTTCGACGACCTTCAGGAGATCTTCGTCAGTCCCCTCCCCGATTTCCCCCGTTGTTAAAGCAGCCGTCGTGTGTGTCACAAAAAGGGCGCAGAGACCTTCTTGCAGCTTTGCCTTCCGGATCACCGGCTCAAGCCTATCGGTCAGATCGATGATCTCTTTCGCGGCCGTTGTGTTGATCCGGAGGGCGTCGCCCATAGGAAATGGCTCTCACTGAAAGAAAAAGAACATAATGGAGAAGGCAGGAAACCTTCTCAACTAGGAGAACCCCGACTCTACCGGCGATTCGGCAATCGGGTATCAGGGCTTGCGAGTGAATGTGCAAATAGACCGAATTCCTGGAAACGACGTCTTAATGACCTCTTCGGTCGGGCCAACGAGTGTCATGGCAGGATAATAGTGTCGGATCCAAAGCCGTCCCAGATACACAGGAATAAAGTACAACACGAATGCAGCAACTATGAAGCTGAGGCCGCTCAGTAGTCCGAATGTATCGCCGGCGTGCAGGAATCGTTTCCCCACCACGGCGGCGAACACAGCCGTGCCGACGATCAGCTCCATGACCCATAGAAATTGTGTCCTGGTCAATCTCACGGGCAAGCACCGGAATGGTGAGACATACAGGCGGCAGGGTTTTGGGGGGAGAGCGGTCAATAATCGATGTCCCGTGCGGTGTATCGTCCAACTGAGCACAAAGCCGATGAGACTCTGGACGACCACGGCGATGAGAGGATCGTCGGCGACAATCGAAGCAGGGCCGATCATGAACAGCATAGGCGTCGCATAGATGGTGCAGCCCACGATGTCTTCATAGGTGAAGGTACGGAGTAGATCACGACAACTTTGTGTCAAGGAGTCTGGTCTTGGAGTACCGGAAGGAAAATCCATCTGAATAGGGCCTCGATGGCGCGGGCGAATGGACCGGGCTTTTGTAAGGGAATCGGAGGCCGGTGTCAACCGATTTTAAGCGCGGGCTTCTTAGCGCGAGGGCTTTGTATGGCGGCTCAGATTGAGATCCCGAGGCGCCGGAAACTTTCGATATTCGCAGGAAGTCGGCCTAGCCTCTAAAGGCGGCCACAGCCTCTTCCTCCGTATTGCAAAGCTGGATGTTGCTTCCGTAGACGCGGTTGAGCAGATTGAATCCGCTGGCCTCAAGAGCCTCTTTGACCATTCCTTTCGCTGCGGCGATCTTCATCTCTCCTTGCGAGTTGTTCAGTTGCTTGCACGCGAGAATGAGGACCCGGATGCCGCCACTGCTGATATAGTCCACATCGGCCAGGTTGATGACGACCTTTTTCGCGCCTGCGTCCACGATCTTTTTCATCTCCTGGTTTCCCTGTTCGGCGGTGGTGGCGGAGAGGCTTCCTTGCATCTTGACGAAGGTGATTCCGGCGTTCTCATGAGAGGTTACCGCCAACGTGTGTCGGGTCTCTTGGTCCATTGGTTGCACTCCTTCTTTCTCGGCCTCATTCCGGATAATCTCGTTCACAGCGCTGCCCCATCGAGCGGAGCCGCTCTTGCCACAGTTGGCGCATCATACCATCGATACGTTCCCGTCTTCCATTGGTCGATATCCTGGACCGGGCGTCAACGATTCACTGCACATGAGGGTCTCGGCCGATCGAAAGGTGTGTCAGCGTCCCTCTTTGACCTTCGAGACGGCGTCTTCCAGCGTGGAGGCATGGAGACTCATCATCAGCGCGCCACTCAATTGAAGCACTGTTCCAACGTGCTCATTCCCTCCACTGAGCACGATTCTTCCGCCCATGCGGGTCATGGTCATCACGGCTTTCAAGATCACCCGCAGTCCAATGGACGAAATGTACGAAATTCGAGAGAGATCCAAGACAATCTGCCGTTCCCCGCGCTCGATAGATTCCGTCAGGATACGCTCGACCTCCGGCGCACTGTTCGTGTCGAAGCGGTTTTGCGGGGTGACGATCATCACATCACCGCTTCGATGTGATGTGATGCCGATCGTCGCGCTCGTCGAGTCCGGGCCTGTTTGCGGCGCCTTCCGTTCGACTTCCGATGTCCTGATTCCGGTCTGATCGGGACGCGTTCTAGCGGCGGACGGATCAGATTCGAACTTCTTTTTCACCGTCAATACGTTGCGCCCCACATTGCGATGGTAGGTGATCTCGTCAAACATGGAGCGTATCAAGTGAATTCCCAAACCGCCGACCTCGCGTTCGTGCAGGAGCAGCGACAGATCCGGCGTGGCGACCGTTAAGGGGTTGAAGGGAATCCCGTCATCCGTAATGGTCAGTGTCACGCATTCATCGCGCACTTCGCCTTCCACCACAATGGTGTGCGCTGTCGGATCATTCGGGAAAGCATACTGCACGACATTGTTGAGCAGATCATCCAGCGCCATGTTGAGTGTGGGAATCAGCGGCTTGGCCCGTTCCCATTGCGCCACATACCGCTCAAACGCCGTCTGTATCCTCGGAATGACCGCCAATCGGTTGAGCATCGTGTGGCGAAACACGCTGACCGCCACATCGGACGGGGCGACGCCGAGATACCGTATTCCCAAGATGGTGATATCGTCCGCCTGTGGCGCGCCGCCGGCGAAGGTCTTCACGGCCTTCATGACCTCACCGATGCGATCGACCACCGAGACGGCCTTGGATTGATCCAACACCGCTTTCAATCGGTCCTTGCCGAACAATTCGCGCCGCCTATTGTCGGCTTCGGTGACTCCATCGGTATAAAAGAAGAGCTCATCCCCAGGGGACAATTGGATGAGGCTCTCCTTGAAGGCAATGCCCGGCATCGGACCGACGAGAGGCCCGTCTTGGGCTGTCAACCATTCAAACTCTCCGTTCCGTCGCTTCAACAGCGGAGGATTATGACCCGCATTGGTCGTGAGGAGCGTGCCGTCGCGGAGATTCAAAATGCCAAGGTACAGGGTGACGAACATACAGCTGTCGTTTTCCGCGCTGAGCGCGTCGTTCACATGGGTGACGATACTGGCGGGCGAGGGATCAGACGACGCCCGAGTCTTCACCATAATTTTGGTCATGGCCATGAACAGCGCGGCAGGAACCCCGTTGCCCGACACATCGCCGATGACGAAACAGAGCCGATGGTCATCGACGAGAAAGAAATCATAGAGGTCCCCACCGATCTCCAGAGCCGGTTCGAGGACCGCATAGAGCTCCAGCTCCTTCCGATCCGGGAAAGCCGGAAACACGCGCGGGAGCATGCTCTGTTGAATATCCCGGCCGACATTCAATTCCTCCTGCATGCGGGCCTTCGCGGCATTCACCAACGCCAACGAATCCGCTAACCGCGCCTTGGCATCTTCGGCGGCCTGTTCCGCATGTTTCAGAGCCGTAATGTCGGTGGCGATGAAAACAACGCCGCCGTCGTGCGTCCTCCGCTCGCTGATCTGGATCCATTCGCCGCTGGCACGGTATTGGAGGTAGGGCTCTTGAGGATGGTGGTGCAGGTCGAGGCGTTTTTGCATCCAGGATTCGACATCTCCGATCGCAGCGGGGATATCACCCCGTTCAGCAGTACGGCGAATGATCGATTCGAACGAGTCGCCGAGCTGCACGCCGGCGCTCAGGCCGGACATCACTTCGCGGTACTTGCGGTTACAGATGACGAGACGATCGTCCCGGTCAAACAGCGCAAACCATTGAGGCACACTCTCGATGGCTTCGGTCATCCGGGCATGGCTCTCACGCGCCAGACTTGATGCCGTCGTCACTTGCCGATCGATGATGGCCAGGAGTGTCGAGAGCGATACGGCGACCACCGCGAGGAGATCCACCTCGATTCCCGGCGGCGGAGCGGCGGTCGTCATGTCGGACATACTGCGCATCGGAATCATCCCGATGAGGTGAGATCCGGCAAGAGCCAACCCCATGGCGCTTGCCTTTTCCGTCACCCGCCAGTTTCCGTACGCGATATTCCACGCTCCGAGCGTGAGGATGATGATGCTCAGTGCGACGATCCCCACAACCGACAGCACGAAGCGCATCATGTCATTCTGAAGGTCGATCGGCTGGTGGACCGCCAACATGCTGGAGAAATGGGTCAGGTTCATGCAGGCACCCATCAGCATTCCTCCGGAGACGAGTCGCATTCGACTATCGACATGGCTGCTGATCAGGTACACGGCCACGGCCCCGGTCGCTCCGGCTGACAGAAGGGAAAGCACGGCAAGCGCGGAGTCCTGGGGTGCCGAGACCGGCGGACAGAACGCCAGATTCCCGATGTAGTGCATCGCCCATATTTCAAGGCCGGCTGCGATGGCACCGATCGTGAGCCATCGCACCGTGAGGGGGCCTTGGTCGGGCGCGCGCATCCGTTCGGCGATGCTGAGGATGACATAGGCAGCCGCGCCACCGAGAAGCATCGAAGAAACGGCGAGCAAGGGATCGCACATTCCGAGCACGGTGAAACTCCGTTCAGGCCACGTCAATGGGCATCGTACCCATCAAGGCAAGTGCTTCCGAATCTGGGACCATTGCAGCAAGGCGGCGTGAGACATGATCCATAGGAATTAGGTATCACAGGGCTTCCCTGCCACAGTCAGTGCACCGATCGATTGAGGCGATTCCAACGAGGAATCCCCGTGCCGTGGTCAATCGACCAGTAGATGAACCGCGCCTGCCCTAGAATGTGCTCCTTGCGGATGGGTCCCAAAAAGCGGCTGTCCAGACTCTCTTCCCGATTGTCACCCAAGACGAAATACGTGTCGGGAGGCACGATCACAGGTCCGAGGTTATCGCGGACGTTTCCGACCATATTGGATCGGTCGGTATGTTGCACATAGGGTTCGGTTACGACTTCTTCATTCACGGAGACCACCTGATTACGAACGTCGATCCGATCGCCGGGAATTCCGATCACGCGGTGAATAAAACGTGTTCCATCCTCATTCGGATAGCGATAGACGACGACATCACCGCGCCGAGGTTCGGCTGCGTGATACGCAGCCCTATCCGCAATCACATGGTCTCCCGGCAAGAGTGTTGGGACCATCGCGTCATTCGAGATGTGGAAGAGAAGCGACCGTGTTCGCACCTCGGGCAACAGGTCCGGCAGGCGGTCCCTCACAAAACTCCTGAGGAGTTCATGCACGCGTGACGTCGGGATGAGGATTTCGTCGCCATAGTCCTCGACCAACCGCCGGGCCTCTATGATTGACAACGTTGAAGCATAGTATTGCGCGAGATGACGTTCCCAGAAGTTCGCCGGGGCCAGATCGAAGAGCATGACCTTGAGCGAGCGCACGAACGACTGCGCGATGCGCTCTCTCTCCAACGACGTGAACGGACTGACACGATCAGACTCGACCTCCAGCTGATGGCTGAACCCCTCCACATCGGATTGGTCCGCGATCGATTCGTACAAACGATTCGAAGCCACTTCCAGGCCTGCCAACTGATGAAAAACAGCCTGCGACTCGCTGTCACGGTCAGACTGAGGCACCGGAGTCGTGCCGCACCCAGTCCAAAGCCCACTCCATGTCACAAGCAAACTAATGGCCATGCGATTCGAAGATTTACAAAAAACGTGTGACATGTTGGAGAGAATCTTGAAGTTCAGTCGCCACTCCACTCGTTCATGTATCCGGGAAGAATACAGCACCGCGCCTCGATAGGAAAGCCCACGCGGTCCCGTCGATCTTTCATCCAGCGAAACGAGCCGTAATGCGCCCTAGTGAAGTTCATCGGCAGGCCACCATTTTCGCGAGCGCCATACCTAGGCCTCTTCCGAGCCCCCGGACGAGATCGTCCGCATTAAACTGAGGCGACATAGCCGGAAATGGCAGGAGGAAGTCTCTATGCGCTGCTTAACGATATGGGTTGGAGCCGTAGGAATCGTCGTCGGCATTTTGACACTGACTACGATCGTTGATAGTCAGGCAGCGAACGAACCGTCGACCATCGCGCCGGGCGGGGGAAAGAGTCCGGTGACCGGTGGGCGACCTGATGAGCAGGGTCCTCGGCTGGGGCCGGGAAATCGAGGAACCGGAGAGCCAGGCAGGCCGTTGATCGATCCCAGCCAAGTGCGATCCGCACCGTCCGGGCCTGGTACGATCATCGGGCAAGTATTGTCCATCGCAGGCAATACCTACGTCGTGCGGCAGCCTGACGGCCATGAAGTGATGCTCAAGTCTACGGATGCCACCGATATACAATCGGTGATCAATATGGGAGAGACCGTGGAAGCTCAGGTGGATGGAGCTGGAGTGTTGACGCAGCTCAAACCGGCTGAACGGTGACACGCTCCAATGATCACGGATTTTCAGGTTCTGAGGGAATAAGGAAATGGCACGCAGTTCTTTGATGTCTTGACTATGAGCAAGAGCCGTGCGCTCTGAGGTTTTGTCTGCTCGATGAAATGAACGGCCTTCCCAAGCTGTTCTGTCATAAAACAGTTGTCCAATATTCCACGCACAGTTTTCTCCTAATCCTTCCCCTCCTCGACGCGCTGTGCCACACGTAGTTCGAATCACGTTCGAAAATCGAATAGTGCTGGCCAAGCGGTTGCAGCCGGTATGTAATTGTGGTGGCCAAGTGGATTGACTCACAGGAGGGAATACGATCATGATCTGTCGAAAGGCCGTCGGTGTTCTGAGCTTCGCGCTGTGCACGGTACTTCTTGTGTATCCAAATGACGGATCAGCTGAATGGTATGCCGACGCCTACGCGGGGGCTGTCTGGACCGCAAACGCGGACCTGACCGTCACGAGCTCATTGGGCACCACGGCGACCTACCGGGACCTTAACGTGCAAAACAATTGGACAGCCGGCGGACGTGGGGGATATTGGCTGGACAAGAGCAAGATGGACTGGCTTGGATTCGGGCTGGACGTCTTCTTCTTCCACCTCAAGACGCCTCCTGGTCAACAGGTGGGCGTGACGGGCACCGGAGGCAGCACCATAGTAAACGACGCCAATTGGAGCTTACCGGCATGGGGCATCGCTTTCGATGTGCTCCGCCTGCGGCTCCCGCTCCTTCGAGATGAACAATTCGTTCATGGGCGCGTACAGCCGTATATCGCCGCCGGACCGACGTTGTTCATTACCTACGCGGGTCAGAACACGTTTGTTCAGCCGGGCGGACAAAGCTCCACCGACGTGTCCCTTGGCGCCAAAGTCGACGCGGGAGCGACCGTCATGGTCACGAAACGGATCGGAGCATTCGCGCAATATCGATTCACGCACTTCACCACCGAATTGGATTATCAGAACAATACGCCGGCCCTCGCCACTGAAACATTCAAGACCACCTACGACTCGCATCATGTGATCGCGGGGTTGTCCATGCGCTTCTGATTTCGATGATGGCGTCTCTGCTCGGCCTTGTATCAGGCTCGATCATCGTGTGGCCGGGCAGACCTGTTGGCCGAATTCCTCAACCATTTTGACGATAGCAGCCGAAGCAGGGTTCGGGGCTTGAACGCCAGGTCTCGATACTGTCTCTTCCCGGCCATCACGTCCGTTACGGCTTCAGAGAGGCGCTGGCCATGTCGGGAAAATGCCCAGGATCTGGTGCGAGGAAAGTGGTACAGCAGTCGGGCCAAACATCTTCCTCTTTGCAGTTCAGGAAGGATTGTCTCAGCCACCGAACCGGTGTACGCGTTTCGTACGGAGTCCTGGTCAAGTTGCCCATCAATCAAGGCATGTGCCGCCAGCAGGCCGCTGCGAATGGCGAATGAAATGCCTTCCCCGGTGACGGGATCGGCGAAGCCGGCGGCATCCCCGACCAACAAGATACGCTTCTCAACGAACGCTCCTCGTCGCGGACTGATAGGAATGACAAAGCCGTGTCGCTCGATTTGCGTGCTGGAACCACAGTCGAGCAGACCGAGATACTGCGCCATTGTCCGTTTGAGGTCATGTTTCCGCTGCGCCATCGACAGGACACCGATCGACAGATGCTGTTGTTTGGGAAAGGTCCAGGCATACCCATGGGGAAGCAATCCAACATCAAATCTCGCCGTGCCGTGAAATGTTTCCAATCGGGATGGAGGAATCGTTACCTCGTACTCGAGCGCCGGAATGAGGACACGTCCGTCGGCCAGACCCATTTTTCGGGCGACCGTGCTGAGTGCTCCGTCTGCCGCCACCACAAACCTGGCCCGCATTGCTCCGCCGTTGGTGACGATCGTGACGAAGTCGCCATGGCACGAGACATTCTCGACAGCGCATCGTGCGTGAACGGCAGCGCCGGCGGATTGAGCGGCTGACAGAATGGCAAAATCAAACCGAGACCGCATCGTCATGGACACGATGGGCGTCGATCGATGGGTCGTGAAGGATAGTCCGGCATCGAGAAGATTGAGCTGCGCGGTATGACAGTCCTGTTCAACTACCCGGCGCACCTCCATGGGCAATGCCTGCATGGCTCGTCCGACGATCCCCCCTCCACAGGTCTTGTAGCGAGGCAGCGGGGCCTTCTCGAGTACGGCGACGGGCACTCCCGCTTTCGCCAGCCGCCACGCCGCGCAAGCCCCTGCCGGTCCACTGCCGACCACAATGACGTCATAGGTGGTGTTCATGCGGCACGCATATGGCCATTCAGAGAGCTCCTGGTACTTTTACCTTCAGAATGAGCAACGCGAGCATCCGATGGTGTTCGTACAACCGTCGGTGGTGGTGGTCGCTGGTGAGCGATTCGAAAAAGCTAAAGTCGGATCGATCAGGCATGGAGACTATCTTTCGCCTTCGCTCAACCGACGGTGGAATAACTCCAACACCAGGTCGTAGCAAATCCTGGCCGCAGCCGGGTCGTAGCGGGCACCTTCGTCGCGCATGAAGGCGTGTGCGGCATTGAACTCATGCCATTGAAAGCGTGTGCCGGCATCGCTCAGCACATTGTAGATGAGTGCACGCCCGTCGCGAGGAATGTGCGGGTCCTGTCGGCCCCAGATCATTAGCAACTCGCCCGTAATTCGGCCGATCCGGTCCAGGCTGTCGTCATGCATGCCCTGCCCCAGGCTGCGCTTGTGGATGTCTGTCGCGTAGAAACAGGCGGCGGCCAACACCTCGGGCTGCATCGCTGCACGAAACGCCAGATGCCCCCCGATGCAAATCCCCACCACGCCCAGCTTGCCCGTGCAGTGCGGTGATGACACCAGATAGTCCAGTGCCGCGCGCGCATCGGCGTCGTAACTCGACAAGGCCTTGGTAATCTTGTGCCGATTGCCTCGTGCTGCACCCGCCTCGTCGTAGACTAGGACGGTGCCAGCCGGCTACAGCTCGTGGAAAATCTCAGGTACCGCCACTAGGAAACCATGGCTCGCCAGCATCGCCGCCATGCGCCGGATGGGTCCCGTGACCTGAAAAATCTCTGAGTACAGGACGAGTCCCGGATAGCGTCCGCCCGCCACCGGACGAAAGACATAGGTCCGCATCGGCCCTGTCGGAGTCGGAAGATCCGCCGATTCGCTGTCAGTGATCGTCATGTTTTCTCAGTTGGAATCTCGAGATCCTTGTAGAGCCTCTGTGCCAGGAACCCGTTGATCTCTCGATGGCGATGGATTGTAGCCAAGTTTTCAGTTCCTGTCTTCAAGTGTGTTAGCCTGTGGGAGAGGGAGACCTCCGACAGCCGTGTGAGCGCATAGCCGTGGCTGGGTGCTCACCCGACAGGCGCGACGGGAAGATCAGGATATTTATGGTGCGTCTCATCCTACTCTTGATCGTGGTTGCTCTGGTCCTTGTCGGGCCGCAGCTTTGGACCAGGCGGGTGTTTGCCAAGCATAGCGCGCCCCGTGACGACTATCCGGGAACCGGAGGTGAGTTGGCCCGGCACCTGCTCAATCGGTTCGACATGCCGCACATCAAAGTCGAACCGACCGAGAAGGGAGACCACTATGATCCTGTCATGAAAGCGGTCCGCCTGACACCCGCTATCTTCGATGGAAAATCCCTTACGGCGATTACCATCGCCGCTCACGAAGTCGGGCACGCGATTCAAGACCACCTAGGATACCAGCCGCTTGCAGAACGGACAAAGCTCATTCGTGTCGCACAAGGCGCCGAGAAGGCCGGGGCGGTCCTGATGATGGGAATTCCTGTCGCGGCGGCCGTAGCCCGAACGCCGGTCGCGAGCGTCGTCGTCATGATGGCCGGCATGGCGACGATGGGCATCTCCACGCTGGTTCACCTCGTCACGTTGCCGGTCGAATGGGACGCTAGCTTCCGGCGCGCCCTCCCCGTACTCCGGCAGGGCCAGTACCTCTCGGCTGAGGATGAGCAGGGCGCGCGCAGCATTCTCACCGCCGCCGCGCTGACCTACGTCGCGGCCTCCCTCGCCAGTCTGTTGAACCTGTGGCGCTGGATCGCGTTTCTCCGGCGATAAACCCGACCTTTTTACCAAGTATTCCTTTCGTCTCACGCTCAACGCGATCTGGATCAATTCTCCGATCAGATAGCCAACAGATTCTTGCCGACTGCGCTCGGCTTGCTGATGATTCGATTCCGGATGGAAAACGCATCAAGAAGCGACAGGGGTTCAGGACGGCACTCGATCGACTAGGAAGCGAGACGGACATTGCGAGTGAGATGAGGAGAGATCAAGGTCTTGGACGATTCGTTATTCGTGGAGAGCGTATCCCCTTTCAATCTATTTTCCTTTTGCTTTGACATATTCCTCCAGTCGCCGCCCCACGCCCACGATCGTTAACCCAACTACTTCTTGTGCCTGCTCATCGAATCGGACGATCACACCTTCGCCAATATCAAGGCCAGTAGCAGCCTTGGGTCTGCCAAAGCTTAAATACAAGGTGTCTGCTTCGTCATCGTACTCCCAGTCGAGAGGAGTATCTTTTTTCTCGAACACCTTTACCGCTTCCATATCATCCTCCTCCAGCTTGCAGGCCGACTGGTGAAATACGCGGTCACAACAAATCCATCGCTCTCGTTCACTTGCCTATACACCACTGCACAAAACTTCTGAGACACGGGCGTCTTCGGATAAGACTTTACCGCAACCAAGGTGCCACTGTCGCCTTCCTGGACACAATCGGGCGAAGTGATGGTTTCTAGAATTTTGTCTTCCTGATCGGCCATTTCGGGGTGTCGACGGGCAATATGGTTTAACCGCTCGGTTGTCAGTCGAATGGGGACTCCAGCAATCGAGCGGACAATCTTCATGCGATCATACTTTATATTCTTTATCAGCAGGACTTAAATCGTTTGCAATCAGCCTGAACTGTTCGAGCGCTGCTTCGAGGTCGTCGACAATCTCTTGGGCGATTACGTCTGGATCGGGGAGGTTGTCAGAGGCTTCGAGGGATTCATCTTTGAGCCAAAAGATGTCAAGGCTGGCTTTGTCGCGGGCGATGAGGTCGCCATAGTCGTACGCTCGCCAGCGGCCATCGGATTTCTTTTCCGACCAGGTCGTTTTGCGTTCGTGGCGATTCGCTGGGTTATAACATTTCACGAACTCGTCGAGGTCTTCGCGTTTGAGTGGATTGGTCTTGAGGGTAAAGTGTTGGTTGGTGCGAAGGTCATAGATCCACAGTTTCTTGGTCCATGGTGTTTCACTGGCCGGCTTCTTGTCGAAGAACAGCACGTTAGCCTTTACGCCTTGCGCGTAGAAGAGGCCTGTTGGAAGTCGCAGGAGCGTGTGCACGTCGCAGTCATGGAGGAGCTTACGGCGGATGGTTTCCCCTGCGCCGCCTTCAAAGAGCACATTGTCGGGCAGGACGACGGCGGCGCGGCCATTGACCGCGAGGATCGTCTTCACATGCTGGACGAAGTTCAATTGCTTGTTCGAGGTTGTTGCCCAGAAGTCGTCCCGCTCGTAGGACTCGCGTTCCTTCGAAACTTCGCCCTCCTGACCGACAACCGTATAGCTGCTCTTCTTGCCGAAGGGTGGGTTCGTGAGGACGATATTGAATCGCTCGCCCGGATCGGAAGCGAGTGAATCAGCCGCCTCGACTGGCTCGAAATCCTGCGAGCCGATGCCGTGCAGCAAGAGATTCATTGCACAGAGGCGTACCACGCCTTGCACCAATTCGTATCCTTTCAACGTCTCTTCGTTCAGCTTTTTCTTCTGCGGCTTGGTGAGATTGGGATTGTGCTTCACCACGTAATCGTGCGCGGCCAGCAGAAATCCGCCTGTCCCGCAAGCAGGATCGCAGATTGTGTCGCCGGGCTTCGGGGAGACACAGTCCACCATCGCCTGGATCAATGGGCGCGGCGTAAAATATTGGCCCGCTCCACCTTTCACGTCTTCGGCGTTCTTTTGGAGCAGTCCCTCGTAAGCATCGCCTTTCACATCGGCGCTCATCGCCGACCAGTCTTCCTTGTCAATGAGGTCCACGATCAGGCGGCGGAGTTTGGCGGGGTCCTGGAACTTGTTTTGAGATTTGTTGAAGATCAACCCGAGCAGGCCCTTCTCGTTGCCGAGCTTTTCCAAACTGTGGCGATAGTGATCGAATAACTCGTCGCCGTCTTTCTTGAGCAGACTCTGCCAACTGTATTTGTCGGGGATTGGGCTTGGCTGATTGTATGGTGCCTTCGACCGCTCGTCGGCCATCTTGAGGAAGAGCAAATACGTCAACTGCTCGACGTAATCGCCGTAGCTCATCCCGTCGTCGCGGAGGACGTTGCAATAGTTCCAGAGTTTTTGAACGATGGCGGAAGGGCTCATGGCACGCAATCGCCTGTTTCGTAGGTTAGCTGATGTATTGAAGACAACCTGGCGGACCCCCCATACCTAAGGTGAGTCCGATGCCGATACCGGGCCGATCAGCCGTGCAGCCAAATCCAAGAACTCCTGCGCTCGACCGATCTGCCCGTCAGCTTCCACATTTGATAGCCCGGGACCGAGATCATAGTCACCCACATGGCGACTGTCTTC
>JAICUC010000427.1 GCA_025936075.1 Nitrospira sp.
AAATCAGGGTTGAACGCATTGGGAATATTGAGGCGGTCAAACTCGGTGTTATCGGCGGCCTTTAAGACGGCCGAATTCCCCATGCTGGCAGGAAAGCCGCTGGGGGCGGTAAGACTGCCCGGGCCGACGGAGTGAACTGCTGTGCCCGCCGTGCCCGCTTCCACCCACCCGCCATTGCCGGCAATGGCAGTCCCGGAGGGGTAATCAAACGGCTCGTAGATAAGCTGACTGGCGGATGCACCAGAGGCGACGAAACCGCCCGCGGCGGTTAGGAAGGACAACGCAAGCAAAGTTTTCCGCATGACATTTTCTCCAGTTCTCCTTCCTACCACATGCGCTTTGATGTGACTTGACTCGCAAACTATGCCGCCCGTTCCCTGGCTCGTCAACCAGAAAATGCCTCGCAAGAGAAAAAATGTAAATTCGTTACTCCATAATAATCCATGATTTACACCAGAATGGGGGTGTGCAATCGATAGCCATCGAATGTTTGTCGCAGGCGTGATTCTTCCGCGCCATCGCTACAATCGCGCCCCATGTCCGTCACACTCGATTCCATCCGCGCCGCCCAGGCACGCATTTCCGACGCCATCTATCACAGCCCCTGCCCGTACTCGATGAACCTCAGCCGGCTGTGCGAGGCGCAGGTCTATTGCAAGCTGGACCACTTGCAGATGACCGGGAGCTTCAAGGAGCGGGGGGCGCGAAATAAGTTGCTTCTGCTGAATGACGATGCAAAGCGCGCCGGCGTCATCGCGGCCAGCGCCGGCAATCATGCGCTGGGGCTGGCGTATCACGGGAAATTGCTGAGCATCCCGGTGACGGTCGTCATGCCCAAATGGGCGCCGATTGTCAAAGTCTCCAACTGCCGGGCGCTTGGTGCGCACGTGATCCTGTATGGCGAGAGCTATGATGAAGCAAAGCAGCACGCACGGTCGCTCGCCGAGCAACAGAAGCTGACGTACGTCCCGGGCTTCGACGATCCCGACATCATCGCCGGCCAGGGAACCATGGGCCTGGAGATCCTGGAGGAGCTGCCGGATCTGGATGTTGTGATCGTTCCGGTCGGCGGCGGGGGACTCATCTCAGGCGTGGCGCTTGCCATTAAATCACTCAAGCCGGACGTGCGCGTGATCGGCGTCGAGCCGCGCAACGCGCCGACGATGTATGACTCGCTCCGCATCGGGCATGTGATCAAAGTCGCGACCCAGCCGACGCTCGCGGATGGTCTGGCCGTCGCGGAGGCGGGAAAGCTTTGCTTCGACATCATCCGCAAGGTCGTCGATGACGTGATCCTGGTGGATGAAGCGCAGATCGCGCTGTCGGTGCTGCGGTTGCTCGAATTGGAAAAGACCGTGGTGGAAGGCGCCGGCGCGGTCCCCCTTGCCGCGGCGATGGATAAGTCGCTTGGTCTGGCCGGCAAAAAACTCGTCCTGTGCCTCTGCGGCGGGAATATCGACGTGACCCTCATCAGCCGGGTGATTGAACGGGGATTGGCCGCCGACGGACGCCTGTGCCGCCTGATCGCGCGCATCAGCGATCGCCCGGGATCACTGGCCCAACTCACCAAAGTGATCGCCAGCACCGGCGCGAGCGTGAAACAGGTCGACCACGACCGCTACTTCGCGCCGGCCGATGTGGGATTTGTGAACGTGATCTGTCTGCTGGAGACGCGGGACGCAGCGCACATTTGCGAGGTTGAAG
>JAICUC010000216.1 GCA_025936075.1 Nitrospira sp.
TGTTCGCTGTGTCGGACGATGAGGGCAAGACTTTTTCAACGCCGATATCGCTCCACACCTCGGCGACGTCACTGCCGGATCAGCTTCGGATGGCGGTCCACCCGGACGGCGCAGTCATCGCGGCGTGGGAGGAAGTCACCGGTGTCCGTAAGCGGACGGTCATGCGCGTGTCTCTCGATCGCGGCCGCACGTTCGGGGCGGTGCAGGTGCTCAGCGACGGCGCAAAGGCCGAGACTCCGACGGTTGCCGTCCATCCCAACGGAACCATCGCCTTGGCCTGGAACGAGCACGCCTGGCCTCACAATCGGCTGGTCGTGCAGATGGGCACACTTGGCCGCACGCAGGGCAAGCAGCCGGCACCATGATCTGGCTGCTCCTCAACGGAGATGAATCAAGCCGGTATCCCAAAAGGAGACTGCCTAATGCTTTTGCCTGAGGGCGGAAGTCAAGCGATGACGGGCACCATGGAAAAGACCTTGTTACGAGTTGGGGAGGCAGCACAGCTGCTGTCGGTCAGCCGTTGGACGATTTACCGATGGGTTGAGGAAGGACGATTACGCGGCACGAAGATCGGCAAAGGTAGTTTGCGAATCTTTCGCGAATCCATCATTCACCTGATCGAAAGCAATGAGAACGATACATTCATCACGTCTTCTGGCGCCGAGTATTAGTAGCGCCGAATACATCAGTGATATGTGTGACCAGAAATATGACGAATTGTAGCATCGGTGAGCAAGCATCGGTAGACAAGTTGTCAGGTGTGCCGTATAGAGACGGCTTACTTGATGAGACTCATAATGCATTCCCCTATCTCCCGTCAGAATGTGTATTTCATCGGGCTTGTGGCACTGATCTACAGCTCGCTGACCGTAATGGCTGCGGGGTGCGCGCTGACTCATACGGACAGGTCTCAGAATCACCGCCATCACCATAGTGAGAAAGGATCATCCGATCATAGCGTACTCTGCGTATGGGCTTGCCAGGCGACAGCGGATGCCGCCGAAGCGGGCGGGTCTCCCTCGATTGTCACGGAGCTGGCGGTGGGGTCTGTCGATTTCACCTCCAGTCGACTTTGTCTTTTGCAACAGCCGTCCGGGGCCCAGACTCGTGCTCCTCCATCGATTCCCTTCATCAGACTCCGATAAGCGATAGCCGATAGGGTCACCCTACAGGCATCTGCTTATTGAGCCTCGGCGCATTCACGTAACAACGGAATTCTTGTGTATTGTCCGGGCAGGCCGCCCTCCCGCTCGGACCGGCGCGGGCGAAGGTCGACTGCCTCCTCCTTCGCCACGCCCCTTACCTTGACGGCAAATCGGCCAAAGGAATCATAAAGAGAAGGCAGTCGGAGGATGAATCGAACATGGTGAGGCGAGACAGCCGTAAGAGATTTTATCGTCAGTTGGTATGTGCGGCAGCCGTTTGCGCGGTGAGCGCCGGTCTGAGTATGCCGCCGGTGCTGGCTCAAGATGACTCCGAAAAGAAAGAAGATGCCGAGGTGATCGAGCTGGATCCCATCCAAGTCGAAGGCCAGAGAATCGAAAATATCGAATCGGTAAAAAAGGAGCTCGCCAAGCGGCCCGCCAGCAGCATCCTCATCGAGGAGAAGGAAATCGTGCAGTCGCGGGCGTTCAATCTCCAGGATGTGTTGCAATTCGCTCCCGGTGTCCGGTTTCAGCCTAGGAACGGAGCCGATGAAGGACAATTTCAAATCCGCGGCACGTCGTTGCGGAACAATTTTCATCATCGCGGCATCAATATCTTGATCAACGGCATCTATTTCGGAGATGCGGACGGATTTTCCGATTTTGAATCCATCGATCTGCTGGCCTACGAGCGGATCGAAATCTACAAAGGCGCGAACGCGCTCCGGTACGGCGCCAACACGATGGGAGGCGCTATCAATTTTGTCCCGCGGACGGGATACAATGCGTCCATTCTCCAGATGCGATTGATCGGCGGCAGCTTCGGGCTGGTCAGCGGTCAAGTGTCCAGCGGGAAAGTCACCGAGCCGTTCAAGATCGGGAATATGGACGCCACGGCCGACTATTACATCAGCGCATCCGGCAATCGGCAGGATGGATTTCAAGATCATAGCGAACAGGCCAGGCAACGGGTCAATGCCAATGTGGGGCTGCGGCTCGGCTCGCATCAGGAGGTTCGAGCCTATTTTCTGCAGGCCAACGTGTCCGAATTTCTTCCCGGGACGCTAACGAACGAACAGCTGTTTGCCGATCGGAGACAGGCGGGGAATCGGACGCCCGGGGTGGATCCGTCCGGGGGAAACTTTTTCGCCTGCGTGCTCGATAGCCAGACCTGTAAATACGGGCGCTACTACAACCTCCAACGGATAGGCGTCGCCTACCGGAACGAGTTTGCCGCCAATCAATTCATCGAGCTCATTCCTTATTACTCGTACCAGTATCTCGACCATCCTATTTTTCAAGTGCTCCGCCAGAACAACCATAACGTTGGCGGTGAACTCCGCTATTCCAACACGAATCCCATCTTCGGCAGGGCCAACTCTTTTGTCGTCGGAGTGCAGCCTCGCTATCTCGACCGAAATCAGAGACGGTACGTGAATATCCGAGGAAGCGCCGGCGCACTCACGCAGAGCGCTGCGCTCCAGACGTTGTACGTCGGCGTGTACGGCGAAGATGCGCTGGATCTGACCGAGAGATTCACATTGGTGCTGGGTGCACGGTGGGATTATTCGACCCGACAGGGAACCGTTCAGAATTTCGCCCCGGTCGGGCCTCCGACGCAGTCGGCCGCCTCGACATTGGCCAATACTCAGCAGCCGCTCAGGCACTTCGATGCGATCAATCCCAAGCTGGGGTTTGTCTACAAGGCGACGCCCACTTCCCAAGTGTATTTCAACGCCAGTCGCGCGTATGAGCCCCCGCTCGACCTGGAATTATTGTCTTCCGTCAATGCGGACGGCTCTCCCAATACCGGGTTTCTGAACCTTGACGCGCAACGAGGCTGGCAGTTTGAGCTGGGCTACCGGGGAGCCACGGTGGATAAGCGCTACAGCTGGGATCTGACGGTGTATGACTTGGAAATGCAGAAAGAACTTCTCGCCTCGAACATCAACAATCAAAGTACCTTCCAAAATGCGAACGGCACACGCCATGTCGGCGTCGAAGCGGGGGGAGTGATGGTGCTGGCCAGAGGATTGTTCGCGCCGGGGATGGGGATGGACAGCGACACCTTACGAGCGCGGGCGGCCTATACGTGGTCGCACTTCAGGTTTACGGAGGATGTGCGCGGCGGTGGCGTGGGCGGCCCCAATGTGCTGATCGCACGCGAGGGAAACACGATCGCCGGCGCGCCCGAGCACAATCTTGCCGGGGAACTGCGCTATGATCACCCACGAGGATGGTGGGTCGCGCCCAACATGGAATGGGTGATGACGGGTATTTACACGGATTATCTCAACACGGTGAAGGCTCCCGCCTACTTCGTCGTAAACGTCCGGTCGGGCTGGAGCGTCAACAAGAATCTGACGCTCTATGCGGAAGGCCGCAATCTCACCGACAAAACGTATTCGGGGGCCGTCACCGTCAATGATTCACTCAATCGGTTCGCCAACCCGGCGTGGGGCATCAGTGCGTTCGGAGGAGTGGAGTATCGGTTCTGACAGTGAGAACCATAGAATGCGCCGGCATATGGGACAGCGAATTGACCTCAGATCAATGACTCTCCTTTGGAGAGGGCTCTTCCGCTTGAGGGAACTTGTTCTCGCGGCCGTCTCCTGTGCGGTCATCACGGCCGCTCCTATCTCATCGGTCGCTGTGAGTGAGCAGCAGTCGACGCCGAAGCAGTACCAATTCACCAACGGCCGTTGGTTTGACGGCGAAGGGTTTCGGCGCGAGACATTCTATGTCGTGAATGGGCTTCTGACGCGAACCGCTCCCGCTCGTGTGGACGAAATCATCGATCTCCGCGACGGGTTTGTCGTGCCGCCGTTCGGTGAAGCGCACAATCATAACGTGGAGGGCGCATGGAACATTGACGCCGTGGTCGGTCGCTACCTGGAAGACGGAGTGTTCTACGTCAAAATTCCGGGAAACATCGGAGAGTTTACCGACCGGATTCGATCCCGTGTCAACTTGCCCACCAGTGTGGACGTGATCTTTTCCAACGGCGGCTTGACCGCGACGGGAGGTCATCCGGCACCCCTGTATGAAGAGGTGCTTGCGGGTTCCCGCTATGCCCCGCATTTTGGCCCGATTGAGAAAGGCTGGTTCAAGAACCGCGCGTACTTTTTTATCAATAACGAACATGACCTTTTGGAGAAGTGGAAGTTGATCCTCTCCGGAAAGCCGGACTTCATCAAGGTATTTTTAGCGCACTCGGAGAATGTTGAGCGTCGGAAGCCGGCTTCGGTCCTGAATGTGCACAGCGGCTTGGATCCGAATCTCCTGCCCGCCATCGTTCGCAAGGCGCATGGTGACGGATTGCGTGTCAGCAGCCATGTGGAGACCGCAGAAGATTTGCGCCGGGCGGTCGATGCCGGCGTGGATGAAATCACGCATATTCCCGGTTGGTGGGCGCCGGCTTCCGAAGATGCCGCTTCGGCTCGGTTGACGGAGGAAGATGCCGATCGCGCCGTATCGGCTCGAGTCGTAATCGTCACCACGGCTGTCGCAGGATCTCTCATGCCGGGACACGGCGGTCATGCCGCACAGGAACACCAGCATGGAGATGGGCCTGTCGGCGGCCATCCATCAATCCATCAGCCAGACGGGAAAGTGTCGGCGCGGGATGTCATGAAAGCCAATTTGCTTCTTCTGCATCGTAAGGGAGCACAGATCGCCATCGGCAGTGACCATGCGGACACGTCGGTAGCCGAGGCGTTGTATCTGCATGACCTGGGAATCTTTGACAATCGCACGTTGCTCAAGCTTTGGTGCGAAAGCACTCCGAAGGCGATTTTCCCGGATCGGCGCATTGGCCGATTCCAGGAAGGATATGAGGCCAGTTTTCTCGTGCTGGCCGGTAATCCTATCGAGCGGTTTGACCATGTGACGAAGATCGTATTCCGGATGAAACAGGGACATATTCTGATGAATGAAGGCGAAAACGCGGTGTTTACGGATCCATAAGTATGTCCCGCTCTCACGTGCTGGTCCATCATATTCACAACCAGTCAGAGGGAATAACTGCAAAGACAATCAATGTGTTCTCATCCAAGATGAACGCTGTCGTTGATTGATCGATGAGAAGATCGATGAGGAGATCGATGAGGCCACGTAGGTATCGAGGTGGGAGGTATTCCACTCTTCTTGCGGCTTTGCTCCTGGCATTTCTGCTTCCTTCGGATCTGGTCGAGGCGGGCTCAGCAGAGCGTTGGCAACAATTGACGGAAGCGGGAACCGCCGCCCGCAAACAGGCGGAGTACAAGGAGGCGGAACAGCTTTTCCATGCCGCTCGTCAGGAAGCAGTACAATTTGGAGAAACCGACGAGCGCGTGGCAACGATTCTGAACAATTTGGGCCTGGTTTTTCATGAACAGCACCGGTACGAAGAAGCGAAGTCCTACTATGAGCAGGCACTGGTTATTTGGGAGCAGGCATACGGTTCGGAGCATGCAAATGTTGCGACCGCATTGCACAATCTGGCGGAAATCTATCTGGAGGAAGGAAAACTTGAACAGTCGGAAGCATACTATCTTCGTTCACTCGCGATTCAGGAGCAAACAGCAGAGCCTAGCTATCCGGAGTTGGCAATGGGGTACAACGGCTTGGGACTCCTCTACAAGGAGCAGGAGCATCTCGTTCAGGCGGAGGCTCGGTTCCACTTGGCTTTGGGCATGCTGGAGGAGGGTGACGGCATGGACTCAGTCGATATGGCGCCGATCCTGAACAATCTGGCATCGCTCTACAAAAGGCAGGAGTTGTATGCGTTGGCTGAACCTCTGTATCGGCGGGCGCTGGCCATTCGCCGTGCATGGCTGGGGGATGACCACCCTTCGGTTGCCGTTTGTCTGAATAATCTGGCGAATCTGTATCATGGACAAGGATTATCCGAGCTCGCTGACCAGCAGTATCGTGAAGCACTGGCCAGTAACGAAGCGGCCAAAGAACCAGCGGAAGCGCTCACGGGCAGTATTCTTGGAAATTGGGCTTTGCTCGCGCATGAGCGCGGTCTGCTGGATGAGGCGAAGATTCGGTACGAGCGTGCGCTGGTGATTCAACAACAAACCATGGGCCGCAATCATCCTATACTGGCCGTCACCCTCCTAAGTTACAGTAGTCTGCTGATGGATATCGGAAGACCGTTGGAAGCCTCGCATTTCCGAACCCGTGCCGCGTTCATACGCGCGCGCCAGAATCTCACATTATCCGAGGTGTCGACGCCGTCGGCTGATACGGCGAGGACCCATGAGTGAGGAA
>JAICUC010000329.1 GCA_025936075.1 Nitrospira sp.
ATGGATTGTCGAGTCGGCGATGAGCCGCTCATCGGCCGGAGTCATTATGAAATCTTCCCGGAGATTCCTGAACGGTGGAAAGCCATTTACCCCAGATGTTTGACGGGCGCCCTCGAAGGTTATGAAGAAGATTCTTTCGTTCGGCCCGACGGTCGCACGGATTGGATCCGATGGGGCATCCGTCCTTGGCTGACAGCGGAAGGGGATGTCGGCGGCGTCGTCATCTTTTCGGAAGACGTCACAGTCCGCAAACAAGCCGAAGCAGCCATCCGGGAAAGCGAGGAACGATTTCGAGTCCTCGCCGACACGGCGCCGGTTCTGATCTGGATGTCGGGTCTCGACAAACGCGTCAGCTATTTCAACACCCGCTGGCTGGAATACACCGGCAGAACGATGGAACAAGAGCGGGGAGACGGGTGGGTCGAGGGGATACATCCCGATGACGGTACGCGTTGTTGGAAAACCTATGCGGAAGCGTTCGATCGCCGTGAGCCTTTTGAGTTGGAGTATCGCTTACGAAAGGCGGACGGGCAGTACGGCTGGCTGCATGAGCGCGGCGCGCCTCGGTTCCTCCCTGGTGGAACCTTTGCCGGTTACCATGGAGCCTGCATCGACATCACGGCGCGTAAGCTGGCGGAAGAGAATCTTCAGTGCACGCGATTTGCCATGGATCAGGCGGTCGATGCGGTGTATTGGATCGATCCCAACGCCAGAATTTTGTATGCCAACGAGGCCGCACGCGCGATGTTGGGCTATACCGAGGACGAATTTCTTCGCATGACCGTCCATGATCTGAATCCGAGTTTTCCTCCGGAGATGTGGCCGGCGTTTTGGGGGGAGACCAGAACGAAGAAGGTGCTATCGTTCGAGACGCTTCATCTGACAAAAGACGGCCGACGGATTCCCATCGATATACGCGTGAGTTTTCTGTCCTATGGTGGGCAGGAATTCCATTGTGCCTTTGTCCGTGACGTCACCGAGCGGAAGCGGGTCGATGAAGCGTTACTCGAGACGCAGGAACGGTTTGAATTAGCCGTTAGGGCTACCAACGATGGGATCTGGGACTGGAACATCGTGACCGGCGAACTGTATTGGTCCGACCATACCTATGATTTGTTGAACTATGAGCCGAGGGAATTTGTTCCTTCACTGGAACGGTGGCGTAGCTTGCTCCACCCTGAAGAGCGCGAACAGGTTCTAGAGGACGTGAGGCGACATCTTGAACTGCGGATGCCCTATGACGTCGAGTTGCGAATAAAGACAAAGGACGGTAGCTACCGCTGGTTTCGTGATATGGGGCAAGCAGTCTGGGACGCAAACGGCAGACCGCTGCGCATGGTTGGGTCGATCTCCGACGTGACCGATCGCAAAAATGCCGAGGATGCGCTCAGAACCGCGCATGTTGAACTCGAACAGCGCGTCCTCGAACGGACTGCGCAACTGGCATTGGCCAATCAATCCCTTCAGGACGAGGTCGCCGAGCGGAAACACGTGGAGGCGGCGGTACGTGACAGCGAGTTGCGGTACAAGCTGCTGACGGAGGCGACGTTCGACGGTATCGCCATCCACGATCAGGGCATCTTGATCGAAGTGAATGCCGGGTTAGAACGGATGTTCAGATACGAAGCGGGTGAACTCATCGGCCGATCCATCTTGGATCTCGTCGCCGAGGAATCACGGGACATGATTGTCGTCAATATGGGGACCGGTGTGAGCGGACCCTACGAAGCCATGGGACGCCGCAAGGACGGCACCACCTTTCCCGGTGAAGTGGTGGTCCGGCCCTATTGCTATCGGGGGAAAGAAGTCCGTCTGGTGGCGGGCCGCGACATTACCGAACGCAAACACTTGGAAGCGGAGCGTGTCCGCCATACGGAAGAGCTTGAGCACCAGGTGGCCGAGCGCACCGCAGAGATCGCCAAACTGGAATCGCAGCGGGCGCAGACAGAAAAACTGGCGGCGATGGGACGCTTGGCGGCCGGCGTCGCGCATGAAATCAATAACCCGATCGCCGGGATCAAGAACGCCTTTACGCTCGTGAAACAGGCGGTCGATCCCGCCCATCCTCACGCCGAATTCGTCGGCATGATCGATCGTGAAATAGCTCGCGTCGCATCCATCGTCCAGAATATGTATCAACTCTATCGACCGGAGTCCGGCAAGGGAGAGGCGGTTAAGCTCCAGACGATGATGCATGACATCGAGGCGCTTTTCGCCAAACGGTTGCAACAGCGTCGGCTCGTGCTGACGATCGATGTGGATTCCTGTATCGACCGGTTTTGCGTGCCTCGAGGAGATTTACTGCAGGTCCTCCTGAATCTGCTGAATAACGCCATCGATTGCTCCAGCGAAGGAGGCACGATTACGCTGACCCTTCGTGCGGATGCGGATGCGATACGGATTGCCGTGTCCGACCAGGGGCCGGGCATTCCTCCGGAGCACTTCCCGCACATCTTCGACCCGTTCTTTACGACAAAGACGGGAGGAGACCAGAAGGGCATGGGACTTGGGCTTTCCATCTCTCAGAGCCTGGTGATGGCAATGGGCGGCAAAATCGAGGTTCAGACTCGGCCGAATGACGGATCGACGTTTTCGGTCATCTTACCGAGGCATACAGCCTTGGCATATGAGCAGGGGCGATCGAATATCATAAAGGAGGTCATGAACCCATGATCACTGAGGTACCACGGGTACTGTTGGCCGACGATGAAGAAACCTTCCGTCGCTCAACGGCGAGGCTTTTGGAGCAAGAAGGGTATCGTTGCGATTGCGCGCAGGATTCGCAAGAAGCCGGTACGATCCTGACGAGTCAGCATGATGCCCTCATCACCGACATTCGTATGCCGGGCAATATGCAATTCGAATTTCTCCGGGATGTCCGCATCCGGTTCCCTTCGCTTCCGATCGTGCTCGTGACCGGTTATCCCTCAGTTCAAACCGCCGTGGAAGCACTCCGCTTGTCGTTCACGGACTACCTGCTCAAACCTGTGGACTGGCCGGATTTGCTTCGTGCGGTGGGTGAAGCGGTGAAGAGGACCAGCCTTTTGCGCATGACCACAGCGGTTCGAGAAGAAGCGAGTCGACTGGTTGCCTCCTTGGAGCACTTGCAGGAGAAGCTTCCCCGACTGGGAAGCGGGGCCAATGAACGGGAACTGGCATGGTCGCTCGATGCATTCCTTTCCCAGAGTTTTGCGCAAATGGCCGTCTTATCTTCAAGAATCCGGTCCGTTCTGACGAGCCAATTGCAAGGCGGTGCGGAAGCCCCCACGGATGTATGCCGCACGATGCAATGTCCGAGACTCGATGCGTATCGAGAAGCGCTTGAGAGTACGATTGACGTCCTGCTGGAAGCTAAGGACCCATGTCGATCCCAGGACCTGGCACTGTTACGGAATAAAATCGAACAGTTGCTCCGCGAGGATGCATGAAGTCATAACTGTCGTCCATCCCATGGTCGCCGGATCGATTTCCTTGCCGGTCCGGCGTCGCTTTGGAGTTCTTGCGGAATCGATGGATTCCTCCAACAATCCTTCCCATGCGTTCCGTTTTCTAATTGTAAGTGAGTCTTCCGCCGCTTAAGGTTTCCCATCTCGAACCGATAGAGTGTCAGTTAAGGCATCGATTGCCGGTTGGGTGAACAGCTCATACCGCCTGGGCGGGGCAGAAGTCCTGCCGTATGAAGGTATACCCCTGAGACGCTTACAACAGCAGCGATGTGAGTGTGGGTGACGAATGGCCGCCTGCCGCCATGGCATTGCCAGACAGAGACCGATGGCTGACAGCGTGGTCGACCCGGTGGAAGTTTGATTAGTCCCGTCATCAACGGCTGAAACACTGTGGCCAACACGTACATACGCTAGGGAGATGTATTGCACGGAACGCACGGAAAGAATTGCTTCGACTGGCCGGACGCTGCACGCGTGAGTGGATACCGTAAAGGAGGAGTATCGTGAATACCCTGCGGAATCTCAAGACCAGGCCCAAGTTGATGATCAGTTTCGGGCTCGTGGGGCTGTTGTTGTTGATGA
>JAICUC010000193.1 GCA_025936075.1 Nitrospira sp.
CTCCTCTGGCATTAGCGGACCGGCAGGTTCTATACTATTCACTCACGATAGACTCCTGAGATGGGAAGCAGACGGGCCTTGTCCCTTCATCTGGTATGACACCGGAACTCTTCTCTATGCATGCGCCGCTGGACACCGCTTCCACCGAACTTGTCGATCTACGCCGAGACACACTCGAAGCCCAAGTCCGCGAACGCACAGCGGAACTCGAGCACGCCATCACTGACCTCAAGCGGGAAGTCGAGCGGAGGCAACAGGCCGAGTCCGCGCTCAAGGCAAGTGAACAGCGTTACCAATTGCTCTATGAACAGAACCCCTTCATGTATTTCACCCTCACCGCCGACGGCACCATATTGTCCGTCAACCGATTCGGAGCCGATCAACTTGGATACCTGAAAGAAGACCTCATCGGCCAATCTATCGTGAAATTGTTTGATTCGAGCCACCGGCAAACTATGCTGACCCAGTTGAAGAACTGTGCAGCCAGTCCCTACATGCTGTTTCAGTGGGAAGTTGAAAAAATCAGGAAGGACGGAACCAGGCTGTGGGCCAAAGAACGAGCAAAGGCGATTCATGATCAAACCGGGCAAAGCTTCATCCTGCTGGTCTGCGAAGACATCATGGAGCACAGGCAGGCGGAATATCAGCTCCAAGAAACCTCGCGGATACTCCATACCCTCGTCAAGGAATCGGCTCTGCCGATCGTCAGCCTTGACCAAGACGCCAGGGTAACCAGTTGGAACCAGGCGGCGACGCGCTTATTCGGTTGGTCTGAAGAGGAAGTATTGGGGCATGAACTCCCCTATATTCTGCCGGGTCAAGAAGCATCCGCCGACGCACTGTGGCAAGCCGGAACCCGTGGAGAGGTGACCGGCCCGATAGAACTGCGGCGCCAACACAAAGACGGCAAGATACTCGACCTCCTCCTTTGGCCTGTTTTCGTCTATGACAAGTTTGGACAGCTTTCCATCGCCGTCGGGCTTTATGTGGATCAATCGGACCTGAAGCGGGCTAAGGAAGCCGTGCGGGAAAGCGAGCTTCGGCTTCAGCGCTTCGTGGCTGAAGCCCCGGTCGGGCTAGGTATCCTTGATGAAAACTGGCGAATGGTCAGCGCCAACAAAGCCCTGTGTGAGCTGACAGGGTATGAAGAACATGAAATCGTCGGCAGCACCTATGCTCTCTACACACACCCGGAAGATCTTTCCGCCAACATCGTGTTGACGGACGAGTTTTTCCGCGGGATCCGATCGGAATATACCCACGAAAAACGATACATCCGAAAGTCCGGTGAAATTATTTGGGTCTCGGTCAAGGCGACTCGTGTTGAGTTATCCGGCCATGCCGGACCGCTCCTCTTGGCAGCCGTTCAGGACATTACCGAGCGCAAACTGGCAATGGAAGAGCGTGAGCATTTGAGCCGAGACTTGCATGACAATATTTTACAAGCTCTCTACGCGGTTGGGATGCAGTTGGAAGCCGGTAAATTGTCGATGGGGAAATCTCCTCGTCGATCCAAAATCCATATGACTCAAGCCGTTGACCAACTGAATAATCTGATGCTCGATGTCCGGCGGTTCATTGCCTTGCTGACACAGCGCACGACGGCGGAGCCGGACTTCGGACAGGCCCTGCGGCAGCTCATCGCATCGATGTCCGGCGCCGGCCAATCCACACCTGAACTGGATCTTACAAATCCGGTTCTGTCCTTCATTACCCCCAAGCTGGGAGAACAATTACTCAACATCGTCCGGGAAGCCCTCAGCAATAGCACCCGCCATGCGCACGCGTCCCATCGCTGGGTTCGGCTGAGTTTGGCGGATAACACGATCCACTTGATCATCGGCGACAATGGGGTCGGATTTTCTCCTAAGCGCAAACGTCGCGTCGGTCATGGATTAAGCAACATGGTCGCCCGAGCCAAGCAAATTTCCGCCACCTTTACGCTGCAGAGCGCCCCCGGGAGAGGAACCAGTGTCCTGGTCGATGTTCCGCTGAAGAAGGGAACCGTGTATGAATAAGTCCAGACCGATTCGGCTGGTGCTGGTGGATGACCATGAAGTCGTGCGTATCGGACTCTGTGCAGTCCTCAATTTGACACCCGGCATGAAGGTTGTGGGGCAAGGTAGGCGGATGGAAGAGGCGAAGAAACTCTGTTATCGTCTTAAGCCTGACCTCGTATTACTCGACATTCGATTGCCGGACGGCAGCGGGGTGGAGGCCGCCCGCAAGATTCTCGCAAAATGCCCCGCTACTCGCGTGTTATTTTTGACCAGTTTCGCCGACGACCATACCGTACTCGAGGCGATTCTTTCAGGCGCTCAGGGCTACATCCTGAAGGACATTGCTTCCAATGCTTTGATCCGTGCCATTCGGACCGTCGCTTCGGGTCAAGCTCTCATTGATCCTCGCTTGACGAAACATACGCCGGAATGGCTGAGAAATGTGCATAACGAGCCGGGGCAATCAAAACGTCCTCTCCTTTCTCCGCAAGAACAACGTCTTCTGCCGTTGGTGGCCAACGGTCTCACGAATAAAGAAATCGCTCATAATCTGCAGTTAAGCGAAAAGACCATCAAGAATTACCTCGCGAATATCTATTCAAAGCTGAATATCGGACGCCGATCCCAGATTGCCGCCTTCTACGCCGGGAGCTTTAAGGGTTCAGGGTCCCTTTATCCGTCGAGCTTCACTGATCCGGGCAAATCTGACCGCGAAAGGACGATTCCTCATCTCAACTCTTGTTGATCTCCTCTGCTCCCGCAAGGAAAAGAGCGGCCCATCGCAGATGACATTCCCATCTGTCCAATAGATCTCTTTTTACGCCGCTTCCGCAGCCGACGAACAAGGCGCCGCATTGAATTGACAGCTTCGAATTCACTGACTAGGATACGCCTCGCCGTCGCTGACGGCATGTCCTTGTTGGACTGCTAGGAGGTCTTGATGCCCGATTCTCATTCGCTCGAACCGCGAGAAGCCCATACATCACTGAAGCCCTCTCACTCGGCCGGCAATCAAGTCGAGGCATTTTTTGAATCCATTGTCTTTGCCAGTCGATGGATTCAAGCTCCGCTGTATGCCGGACTCATCATGGCTGAACTGCTCTATGCGTACAAATTTCTTGTGGAGCTCTGGCACATGGTAGCGCATGTCCACCAGATGGAGGAAACGGCGTTCATGCTGGGAGTCTTGGGATTGATCGATGTCACGATGGTCGCCAATCTTCTGACCATGGTCGTGATAGGGGGATACGCAACATTTGTCAGCAAGCTGGATTTAGAGCACCACCCGGACCGTCCGGACTGGCTTACCCACGTCGATCCCGGCACCATCAAGATCAAGCTGGCGGCTTCCCTGATCGGCATCTCCAGTATTCATCTCTTGAAAGGATTTGTAGATGTCGCCAATGAAAACCCGGAGCATTTGAAGTGGAAGATCTTCATCCACATGACCTTCTTAGCTTCCGCTATTTTACTGGCATGGACCGATAAGATCATGCAGAAGGACAAGAAGCATTGATCAATGGAGGAACATCCTTCTTCATCGACTGGTCCGACAATTTGCCGCAGGAACGATCCATCTGCCGTCTTGATCGAGGGCATGACCGGAAGCAGAGAAGAACTCTACACGGAAATCTCTTCACGTATCGAGTTCTGATGTTGCCGCACCTTCATGTAAAGGGCAGCCGCTTGGGTGCGGCGTTCGATTTTTAACTTTGCAAAAATGCTGACAATGTAATTTTTGACTGTCTTTTCCGACAACTCCAGCTTGGTGGCGATCTCTTTGTTGGTGTCTCCTTCAGCGATGAGTGCGATCACCCGTCGCTCCTGGGGCGATAGGATACGCAGCGCGAAAGGAGGGCCGATTGAATCTTGGCTTGCTTTCAGCAAGTAAAAGACCTGATCGGCGGTCTCCGGGCCTAGGTAAGAATCTCCCTTTGCAACGGTACGAACCGCTCGAATCAGTTCTATCCGGCCGGTATTCTCCCGCAGATATCCATGGGCACCCGCCTCGATCGCGTTGCGGAACGCCTCGACCTCACCATCCCTCATCAAACTGATGATCCGAACCGGTGGAAGGACGTTAAAGACCGTCTTATAGATGTCGGACTCCGAACCCCCTGAGAGCCCGGACTTCAATAGGACCACATCCGGCTTGGTTCGTCGCAATTCGGAGAACATATCCTCGGCATTGTCCGCCTCTCCAACCACTTCGAGATCTCCCTCTTCCTCCAACAGCGCGCACACCCCGGCTCTGACGACTTCGTGACTCTCAGCGACAAAAACACGGATCGACCGCGAAGGAGACGCGGTGCCGCGTAAGGAGTCGGCGACACTCCGCTTCGTGTTCCGTGGCTCTCGTCTATGGCCATGACTTTTCGGTGACATCCAAACAATCACTCTTTAGGGACGAGCCGCAGCATGGGCTCGCTTCTTCTCAGAAGTTATCAGGAAACGCTGGGGGTTTAATTATCAGTTCGGAGTCCGAATTACTATAGGTTTTTGTCCTACCCTTCCATCGGTCTCCCGCGGACGGACCTCTCCCATTCACTATAGCCAAATAAGCATACCTAAGCTACTTGGAACTTTCGCCTGATGAGACAGTTGAGCTAAGTCCAGGCCGGAGTGAGGCCGCCGTGTGCCTCCCGCCAATACGGTGTCCAGGCGAGAGTCACAAGTTTGAGGGCAATGTTGGATTTGATGGGTTTGATGGAGAGGGTTTCAAGTCTTTCATTCAAAGGGTCGGTGGCCGCGGCGAGTGCATCGCTCTCGGATTTGAATTGCGCTTCAAGATCGGTCAGTTGTTTTTGTAGTGCCGCCACATTTTCTTCCGCGACCCCGACATCTTTGGACTCTTTCATCACGCGGCCTGCACTCCGGATCGCGGTCGTTGCCCGACCGATGTTCGAGGCGCTGATCGCTTTTCGCCCGAGAAACGCCCCTAAGATGGAAGCACCCACGGAAATCGCCGCCTGGACTTGGCTGGAGCGGGATTCAGCCTGCTGTTTTTCTCTGGCTAGTTCCGCCCGTCTAATGCGCTCTTGAAGCGTCGCGATCTTTGACGCATATTTCTGGCGAAGTATCTCGGCGCCCTTATCGCGTTGTTCCCGCCCCGTTTGCTGCAACCGCACTCGAAAATCCCGCTCGGATTCTCCGGGCTTTGATATGTCCTTGGTGCCGGGGCTTCTGAACAACTCCATCTTTTGTGTCCGGAAGAGCCAGCCACCGAATTCCTTGTTCCAATCGCCATAGCTCTTCGCTTTGCCGGCGATCGCCGGCAGTGCCAGAAATTGCGCGTCCCTTTCAGGATCCCGCTCCAGATCGGCCACCATCAAGTCCGTCGCGGAGGCCTTATCAAAGTCGACGGTCATGGGACCTTCGGCCATGGGTGCCAGTACGGTCACGTCTTGAGTGGCATCGATCCCGCTCTTTACGTCGGAAAAACGGACCTGCGACGCGCCCAATAGCATCGGGGCATAGACCAATTCACTTCCCTCCGGCTTGCTGCCCCGCAACGGTACAAAGTGCTGCGGCACATCGGGAGGCAGCATGGGACGCGATTTGAGTGTTGAGTGGTGAATGTTGAGTGTTGAAACCCCCGATACTTCACGCTTCTCGCCTAACGCTTCACGTCTTAGGGGGTCCATCAACGCCTTGATCTGTGTCCTTGTTAGAGGACCGCGTAAATAGGAAAGACACCACCGCGTCTCAAACGCGACCGCTTCGTCCTCATGCACGTTGTTCATAAGAAAGATGCGATTGCCGAGACCCGCCAGTGTCTGCTCCATACGGCCACGGTCAAATTTCTTCCCGGCGCTGGTTGAAGCCCCTTCCAATCCTTCAAGCACCCGCGCCTTGTCGCGTTCCGTCTGCAGACGCCCAATGAACCAGGTGCCGGTGTTGGCCAAGCCCTTGTAGTCGAGATCCACGGGGTTTTGCGTGGCAAGCACGACACCGACCCCGAATGCCCGCGCCTGCTTGAGCAAGGTCATCAACGGAAGCTTCGAAGGAGGATTGGCGATTGGCGGGAAGTAGCCGAAAATTTCGTCCATGTAGAGAAGCGCCCGCAGGCTGGTGGTACCCGATTGCGCTCTCATCCACCCGACCATTTGGCTGAGTAAGAGCGTCACGAAGAACATGCGCTCGGCATCGTTGAGGTGCGCGATGGAAAAGATCGCCAGTTGTGGCTTGCCCGACGGACTGTAGAGAAGCTGTTGAATATCCAGAGCTTCGCCTTCAAGCCAGGCTTGGAAGCCCGGCGCTGCGAGCAAATTGTTCAATTTCATAGCGAGCGCGAAACGATCTTTCGAGGGAAAGAAGGCATCAATATCCATCACACCGATCTTTGAGACCGGCGGTGATTGGATGGCCTGGATCAATGCCGCGAGATCAAGATTCTCCTCTTTTTTCCAGGCCTGATCGAGAATGGTGGAGAGGAGAATGTGCTCGCGGCTTTGGATCGGATCGGCCTCGATGCCGAGCAACCCGAGCAGACTGGTGACCGTCGTGCTGATACGCTCGCGCAACAACTCCGCATCTTCACGAACATCGGCAGCCGGTGCGGCGAACGATTTGAGGATGGAAACCGGTAATCCGGCATTACTGCCCGGCGTATAAATCGCAACGTCCGCTGCATCGCGGAGCCGCTGAATGCGCGCGCCGTCTTGCTGCCAACCAGCTAGGCCCTTGGTCCACAATTCAGCTTGAGCCTCGGCGTAGTCGGCTGATGACAAGCCTTTCTTGCGCGCATCGTCCTCATTGATCCAGGGCTGAAAGTCTTCGCCCTTGAGAGATGGGAACGTCAGCATCAAATTGCCGAGATCACCCTTCGGATCGATGATGATGGCGGGAATGTTGTCGATCGCGGCTTCTTCCAGGAGCGCGAGGCACAGACCGGTCTTGCCGCTGCCGGTCATGCCGACGCAGACGGCGTGAGTCACCAGATCTTTCGAGTCGTAGAGCA
>JAICUC010000060.1 GCA_025936075.1 Nitrospira sp.
CCAAGGTGGAGACGCTGTGGGAATCGGGATGGCAATGTTTTCCCGACTTCATGCCGCGCTTCGAATGTCTTCTTGGCGCGATCGGGACCTCCAGTGAAGCGAAAACCATCGAAACGATCTATGAGCACATGCCGGCCCATGACTTTTCATCCGAGTTGCTCCGGCTGATCCCAGCGCAATTCGTAGTGATTGAGATGGCCGGAGTGCTCTGGTGCGATTGGGGTACACCGGAGCGCATCACTCACACGCTCCGTCTAATCGGCCGGCAACCGAAATTTCAATTGAGCTGCTTGGATCCGCCTTTCGTGCCGTTCGCGCAAGTTCAGTCACAAAACAAGGTTCCGGTCCGCTTCTAACGAAACGATGAATAAGGAGCACAAGCGATGAAGCTATTCGGTAAATCAGAGCCTCGACGCAAGTCTCGAGTCGTCTCGGCGAAACAGGAACCGACGGTCGCGGAGACTGCAGTGACGGGATTGTTGAATGGAGACACGGCAGAGGACGTCCGTGCACGCATTGCCGTCTTGGCCTTTCAATTCTACGAGCAACGAGGCCGCCAGGACGGCCATGATTTGGAGGATTGGCTCCAGGCCGAGCAGCGTATCCTTGCGGGCTCATGATGATGTCGGTCAAATGTTTGTCAGAAGCTGCCGGCGTAGAGTCCTTTAGCACAGGAACACGATGATCAATGGGGTCATTCCAGCGCTCGCCATCACGATTATCAGCAGGCAGTGTCTCGTATGGTTGGGCTTGCAGAAAATTCTCGAGAGCCGCGCGACCGTCCCGATGGTCGTGCACCTGCACCAGGAGAGGACACCTGACCGGCTCCTCGTCGAGGGCCGATCAGACGTGTTTATCCTGGATCTGGAGACTGTGCGCGATGCTGTCGGTACCATCGAACAGATTCGTGAGGCAGCCACTAGTAAGATCGTACTGTTGTGCGGGCTCGAAGACCACGATTGCGCGCGCGAGGCGTTTGCCTGCGGGGTCGACGGTGTCATTCTCAAAATTCAACCGCCTGAAGTCGTGCTGGCCGTGATTGAGGCGCTGTATGCCCCCGCGAAGCTTCAGGCCTTTGGAAAGCGAGATGGGCTGGTCGGGACGGGCCTCGAGACCAAGAAGACAATCGAAGCCGAACTGCCGCCGGCATGGCCCGAAGCCTTGACCGAACGAGAACGTGAGATTATCCGATTGGTGGGGCAGGGACTCTCGAACAAAGACATCGCCGACAAGTTATCGATTAGCGACGGTACGGTGCGCCACCATATGACGAGCATTTTCGACAAGGTCGGCGTGCCCAATCGGCAGAAGCTTCTGATCCATGCGTATCATATTCATTCCATCCAGACGAGTGTTGTATCCCAGAAAGACGTTCGTGCCCTGGGTGAGGCTGAACGAACCGCATGAAGGAACTGCGTGAAATGACGCATTCTTCGACAACTCAGGGCCGGCTGATTCAGCGGATATTGACAAGGACTTTCGGAACGCAATACTAGGACTCGCAGACACTCTCTGGGCCGCATTGCTTTACCAGGTTTACATGTTGAGCGGCCACCGCCGCCTCCCATCCTTTTTCACAAGGAAGAAGTAGTACGCGAAGTGGATGTGGGAACTGAGCACCTAATCGGGCTCGGACGTCCGTATCGCTTCCATCTGCTTCAAGAAAGATCTCGCAGTCGGGGAGGCCCTGGAGACCGATCCCTTGTGCCTTGAGCAGCGCCTCTTTGGCGACCCAGTAGCGGAAGAATCTCGTTGCGCGCTGTTCCTCAGGAACCTGCATGATCGACGTATGTTCCGAGCGAGTGAAAAAGCGATCCGATAGATTCGCAACCTCGATATCCTCACGAACGAATTCAAGATCGACTCCGACCTCCTGCGCCTGTGAGACGGCAATGAGCGCACGGTCATGAGCATGGGACAGATTGAATGTGATCGCCGACCGAGCTCGTAATTCTCCCGAGAGGGAGGGTTTGCCTGTTGCACTGCGATCCAACGCGACCACATCGGGATTTATTCCGAGATACCTGCTCAGCAGGGCTCTGAGTCCTCCGTGGGCCAGTATGTAACGCCGCCGGATGTCCTCCCGAACAAGGCGGGCCGCTCGAAGCCGCTCACCTTCATCCAGCCAGCCCATGCACCGCTCCAGACAGCGTCGCGACCCGTCGAGCTCGACTCCCCAGAGGTGAACGGCATTTTCATCGAGACGGATATGATCCTGCCGGCTTGTATCGGCGAGACGCTCAATTGATGTGAATGGAATCAGCACCTTGTTACCCTGAATGCCGGCATCCGCCTTCGGCAAAGGAAGTGATGAAAATCACGCAGCCCTATTGTTCGGCCGGAGGGGTGTCTCTTGAGAATGTTCGGCGATATAGTGTCGGATGTGGGAGGATACTTCCTCGACATGCGGTGACACAACAAGGTCTGCCGTTCGGAGGGCCGCCATCTCGATGGTCCGGCATCCTCCTCGTGCCAGTTCTCTCCAAACATATCTGGTATCGTCGGCATCCGTTCGTTGCGATGCCACGATGTTCAGTATATGTCCCGGATAGGGACTCATCGTATAGCGGGCGGCCGCATGGAACATCGCCTGGCGGACGCGTTTGATGTGCTGTTGTCTCAGCTCGTTCCCGGTAGGACCCTGGAGAATGGACAAGAATGAATTACATTTACGCTGTATGATCGACCATCGTTCTTTCATCGTCATGTGCGGGAGCTCGCCGACACTGCGCAGGATCTTCAACAGAATTCCCACCGATAATGCAAATAATGCAAACCGGTTCGGGCGGGGGATATCATAGTGGCGGTGATACGAGTTCGGATGCCAGCTATTGATGATACTTAAAATGACCCTTGTGTCCTGCATGACCAGTTGTTGCGCCATCTCATAGGCAACCAGCCCACCGGTACAAGCACCAACGAGGATGTATGGCCCTTGCGGGACGCAAGTGCGGATCTCACGAATGTACTGTTGTGCCATCTCCGGCACGGAGCCGAAGGGGGCCGCGTTCCCATCCAATCCTCTTGCTTGTAAGCCGTACACCGGATGGGTTTTGCCCAACAGTCTCCCCAACTGAGCGAGCCACAGCACATTGCCCATGACTCCCGGAACCAAAAAAATGGGAATGGCCGACCCGCTCGGCTGCATGGCTATCAGTGATTGCCATGGAGGCGTCCAGTGCTCCTGCGCAAGCACCGACGTGAGGCCGGCGATCGTCGGCGCATGAAACAGTGTGGCAAGCGGTAGATGGCGGCCGTATACCTGCTCAATGAGATAGAATAACTGAGCCGCTTTGAGCGAATGCCCCCCGAGATCGAAAAAGTTGTCATGGATTCCGACTTTGTCGATCTCGAATACCTGTTGCCACAAAGCCGCCATTTGTATGTCCATCCGATCGCGCGGCGCAACATGGACGGCGCCACTCGCGAGAGTGGAGTCTGGAGCCGGTAAGGCTTTCCTATCGACCTTGTTATTCGCGGTCAACGGCATGGCCTTCACAAAGACGAAGAGTGAGGGGACCATATACTCGGGAATCTCGGACCGCAGAAACGCGCGAAGTTCCGGCTGACTTGGAGCAGGGCCATCCTGGCACACTACATACGCCACTAACTGCTTCACACCTTGCTGATCGTCTCTTGCGATAATGACGGCCTGACGGACGGCTTGATGACGGCTGAGCGCCGCCTCGATTTCACCGAGTTCGATTCGGAACCCTCGGATCTTGACCTGATGATCCAATCGACCGAGGTGCACGATGCGACCATCCGGGCGATACCGCGCCACGTCTCCCGTTCGATACAGTCTCGCGAGAGGCTCTTGAGAAAATGGATGAGGAATAAACCGCTCCCGTGTCAAATCAGGCCGCCCGCGATAGCCTCGGGCTAGCCCATGGCCTCCGATATAAAGCTCGCCGGAAACTCCGATGGGAACCGGTTGGAGGAATTGATCCAGGATATACACTTCTGTATTGGCAATCGGTCTCCCGATCGTGATCTCCCGATCAGTCCGTTCGACCTTCTCGATCGTGGACCAAATTGTGGTTTCGGTCGGTCCATACATATTCCACAGGGCACGGCTCCGATCAAATAACGACGTCGCAAGATCCGAGGGAAGGGGCTCCCCTCCGCAGAGGATCGTCAGTGTGTTACTGCCCAGCCATCCCGCCTCAACCAGCATTCGCCATGTGGCAGGAGTCGCTTGCATGATCGTCGGCTGAACAGTTTCGCAGAGTGACCGCAATTGTCGCCCATCCATTGCGACAGCGCGACCGGCGATTTCGATACGAGCCCCTGCCAGTAACGGCACATACAGCTCTAACCCGGCGATGTCAAAAGAGAGCGTCGTGACGGAGAGCATGACATCCTCAGCTGAACAAGCCGGCTCCTGTCGTATCGAACACAAGAAGTTCACCAGTGCGCGATGTGGAATTTCCACCCCCTTGGGCTGTCCTGTAGACCCCGATGTGTACAGGATGTAGGCCAAATCCTGAGGTGTGACGATCAGCGGAAGGTTATGATGGGGCTCCTGTGCGATCTTTCCTGACTGTTGATCGAGACACAGTGTGCGACAGACTTGATCATCAAACCGATCAGCGAGCGATTCGGACGTGAGTACGGTGATGAGCGAGGCGTTCTCCGACATATACCGAAGCCGATCCCGAGGATAGTCAGGATCAAGAGGCACGTAGGCGGCACCGGTTTTAAGCACGGCCATCAATGCTATGACCATTTCCAAGGATCGTTCAAGCCCGATACCCACTGTCACACCAGGTTTAACACCAAGTGTTTGGAGATAGCGTGCCAGCTGATTAGCCCGGGCATTGAGCTCACCGTACCGCAGTGTTTCTTTTCCCATCGACACCGCCACCGCCTCAGGAGTTCGCTCGACTTGCGCTTCAAACAGCCGGTGAAAACATTCAGACTGTGGATAATCTCTTTGCGTACGGTTCCAATCCTGCAGCATCAATCGGCGTTCGGGAACCGTCAATGCCGGAAGCTCGGACAGCTTGCTGTGGGGATTGGCCAAGGCGCTCTGGAGCAGGGTTTTATACTGTCCCAACATCCGTTCAGCGGTCTGCGGCTCGAAAAGATCGGTATTGAACGTCAAGTACGCTCTTCGGGAGAACTCCGTCTCGATCGTCAAGCTCAAGTCGAATTGTGCCGCTTGCGTCTCCACTTCGAACGGTACCCAACTCAACCCTTGGACATTGATTTCCCCAATGGGAGCATTGGGTACATTGAAGAGGACCTGCACGAGCGGGGCGGAGCTATGGTCGCGAGCGGAGTGCATCGTCTCGACCAACTTATCGAACGGGAAGTCCTGATTGGCATAGGCCTCCAATGCCGCTGTTCGCACCCGTGTCATCAACTCGTTGAATGTCGGATTGCCGGAGAGATCGGTACGCAAGATGAGTGTATTGACGAACGAACCGATGATCGACTCGACTGCGGATTGAGTCCGGTTGGCAATAGGGGATCCCACGGCTACATCGGTTTGCCCGGAATAGCGGCTCAAGAGAATCTGGAAACAAGCCAATAGGGTCATGAACACCGTGGCATTGTGTTCGGCGCTGAATTGCTTCAGTCGCTCGATCAACGACGTGGGTAACTCCAGCATGCAATGCGAACCATTGAATGTTTGCAAGACGGGCCGTGGATAATCGGTCGGCAACGAAAGCTTGGAAAGTCCGGCCAGCTTCTTCTGCCAATAATCCGATTGTGTGCCGAGCCGGTCGTCGGTCAGGCAACGGCGCTGCCACACCGCGTAGTCGGCATACTGAAGAGGGATGGGCTTGGCGGTAGGAATTTCTCTTCGGCAAAACGCATTGTAGAAGAATGCAAACTCATGCCCGATGATTCCGAACGACCACTGGTCTCCGATGATATGATGCATCGTGAGCACCAACACATGGTCCTCGGGCTCGATCTCAATCAAAAGGAATCGGGCCAGAGGACCTTTCTCGAGATCGAACGGCTGATTCGCTTCCTGCTCCACGAGCCGAGCCGCATGCTGTCGTCGTTGGTCGAGGGGCAGCGCCTGAAGATCCATTTCGACCCAATGAGGAGAGCGAAAGGGGTGGACTATTTGGACGGGCCCCTCACCCTTCATCATGAACGTCGTTCTAAATGCCTCATGTCGGCTACAGATGGCATCGATCGTACTCCGGAGGGCTGCTTTGTCGAGACGTCCCATCTGCCGCGAAGCGAACGGCATGTTATACGCCGTGCTGTGAGGAGCCAGCCGATACATCAGCCACATGCGTTGCTGAGAATAAGAAAGGGGAAGCGGCTGATTTCTGGGCACCGGAACGATCGGTGGCATCACGAAAGTGTTTCGCTCCCCCTGTCGCAACCGCGTCACTTCCTCGGCCAACGCCGCGATCGTCGGTCGCTCAAAAAGCGCCTGTAGCGAGACATCGACTTCAAAAAGCTCCCGTATCCGGGAGACGAGCTGAGTCGCGACCAGGGAGTGACCGCCATGCTCGAAGAAGTGATCGTGGATGCCTGCCTCGGGGACTTGAAGCAAGGATTTCCAGAGTTCAGCCAAGGATTCTTCGACCAGATTTCTCGGAGCGATCCTGGTTGCCGCCAGACCGGCTGCTTGGTCTGGAGCGGGAAGAGCGTGTCGATTCACTTTTCCGGCGGCATTGAGCGGCATCGTTTCAAGCCACAGAATGACGGAGGGCACCATGTAGTGCGGTAATCGCGCGGCAAGATGGCTGCGAACCTGATCGACCCTTTTCCTCAGCGACGACTCGCCGGCGACATAACCCACCAATCGATGCTGGTCCGGTTTATCCTGCCGAAGCAGCACCGCCGCTTGATGCACGCCCGGGAAGTTGCTCAACACATACTCGATTTCTCCCAGCTCGATCCGATAGCCGCGCAGCTTAACTTGTTGATCCACCCGGCCGAGAAACTCGACATTGCCATCGGCGCGATGTCGAGCCAGATCACCGGTCCGATAGAGCCTGGTGCCGACTATGTAGGGATTCGCAACAAATCGCTCTTGGGTCAGCTGCGGCCGGTTGACGTAGCCGCGGGCCAGACACTCTCCCGCGATATAGAGTTCTCCCGGTACGCCGATAGGCGCCAGTTGCAGATTTGCATCCAGCACATAGAGCTGCATGTGGTCGATGGGTTTGCCGATCGGGACTCGGGCCCCTGCTTCCTCACGAGTCGTCTGGTACACGCTGCACCAGACCGCGGCTTCAGTCGGTCCATATTCGTTGTACAGCACGGCATGAGGCAGGAGCTGATAATGCCGTCGCATGAGTTCAAGGGGGAGGCTTTCCCCGGCAGTAATGATGACACGGAGCGATTCCAGCTGAGCACCCACCGCCTCTCCCAGCACGGCATGGTACAAAGAAGGGACCCACACGACGTGCGAGATGTGGTGACGCGCGATGAGCGCAGCCAGCTCCGAGGGGTCGCGATGGGTGGTCTCTGATGGAATGACCAGTTCCCCACCTTGAAGCAATGTCCAAAATATGCCCGTCACGGACCCGTCAAAGGCCAGCGAAAACGTCAGCAAAAATCGGGAAACCGGTTCCGGATAGTACTGAAGTCTGGCATGAAAAGAGGTCACCAGACTGCGATGTGTCACGGCCACACCTTTTGGCCGCCCCGTCGAGCCCGACGTGTAAATGATATAGGCGAGCTGATCCGGGGAAACAGGAAGTGCTAGGTTCTCCTCCTCTTCCTCCTCCCTGCCCACAGCCGATGTAGACAAGGCCTCGACGTCACAGATTTGTCCGCCGTAACTCTGTAAATGATTACGGAGATGCGCCTGTGCGACGACGATGGGAACTTGTGCATCCTCCAGCATGAGCTGAAGGCGGTGACCGGGGAAGGACGGGTCCAGGGGAACATAACCACCACCGGCTTTCAGAATGCCCAACAGGCCCACCAGGGCATCTATCGAACGCTCGACACAGAGACCCACAGGCATATCTGCGCCGACTCCTAATTTCCTCAGTGCGCCGGCGATTCGATTCGCTCGTCGGTTCAGTTCTCGGTAACTGATGGATTGCTCTCCACATGTCACAGCGGACGCCTGGGGAGTCCGCTCGACCTGCGCCTCGATGAGCGCATGGATACCGGCGGCCGAGTGAGGCGGCTCGGTCCACGTCAACTGAATGTGTCGTCTCTCTTCGGCAGTCAGCAATGAAAGTTGGTCAAGACGTGCCTCAGGTTTCTTGAGAAATTCCTCAAGAAGGATCTCAAGCTGTCCCAACATGCGGTCGATCGTCGAGTCGTCGAAGATCGTGGAATCATGGAGAAACGCCAAGTCCAAGCCATCCGCCTTGTTGACCACCATCAAGACGAGGTCGAACTCCGATGCCGTCGGCTCCCAGGGGAGATGAGCGACCTCAAGATCCTTGACGATAAACGCGGACAAGGGGTCGTCTTCACACACGATCATCACGTTAAACAGCGAGGACAGCTGACGTGCTCGCTGTAACGACAGCGACTCGATGATCTCTTCAAACGGCAGTTCCTGATGGTCATAGGCGTCCACCACCACCCGGCGTACCTGTTTCAACAATTCTTGTCCTGTCATCCCAGCCGACAGTTCGGACCGCAACGCCACCGTATTGACGCAATATCCCATCACGTCTTCGAGTTCTTTCCGGCGTCTGCCGGCCACGATCGATCCAATGACGATATCCGGCTCTTGTGTGTAGCGATGCAGCCACATCGCAAAGACTGCGTACAGCACCATGAATGTCGTGACGTTCCGGCGCTGACAGAAAAGATCGAGGCGGGCGGAAAGTTCCGGTGAAACCGATCGAGACCGTACGCCTCCCTCGAACGTGCGCACCCGTGGCCGTTGACGATCGACCGGTAGCTCAGCGGGAGGATGGATGCCGTGCAACTGCCGAATCCAGTAGGCTCGATGGATCTCACGAAGGCCTTGATCCAGCCTGGTTCTCTGCCAATCGGCGTAGTCCGCATACTGAACAGTCAACGAAGGGAGTCCAGCTTCTTGAACATCACCACCGGCTCCCCATAGAAGCGCCAATTCCTTCCAGAAAATACGGAGAGACCACCCATCGGCGACGAGACGGTGGAATGTGAGCGACAAGACATGCACGTCCTGTCCAAGCGCCAGGAGAGTCACTCTAAATAGCGGACCCTGTTGTAAGTTGAATGGACGGCTCCTTTCCGATCGTAGGAATTGCGGCACCTGAATGTCTCGCTCCGCTGGGTCCAATGCTTGGAAATCTTCACACCGGATTGCGATGATCGCCTCGGGGACAACTTCTGTGAATCCCACCCCTCGCTCCGACCCGAAGCGAGTTCGGAGAATCTCGTGACGACGGGCGATTTCCCGCACCGACCGCTCCAATGCCTCAGGGTCGACCGACCCCCGTAGGCGCACATCCATGGAAATATGGTTGATCGCGCTCCCCGGATGAACTTGCTCCAAGAACCACAGTCGCTGCTGCGAGGGGCTGAGAGGAATTTTGCCTTCTCTGGCGGCTGCCGGAAGAAGCGGAACGAGTTGAATCCGCACCCCGCCTTCATCTCCTGCATGCCCAGACCCCTCATCGGCGCGGTCCCTGCCATTCGAACTCGCGCCCGCTTCACCGATTCGAGCGGCTAATGAGGCCAATGTCGGACATTCGAACAGCACGCTGAGCGGGAGCTCGATGTGGAAGACATCAAGGACGCGCGCAACAACCTGTGCTGCGAGGAGCGAATTGCCTCCGAGTGCGAAGAAATTCGTATGGCGATGCGGAGGATATTCCCCAAACACCTCTTGCCAGATATCCGCGAGTCGTTTTTCGATGGGAGTTTGCGGGATCTCGCTCGGCACCCCATCGGTTTCAGCCTCCTGATCCTGGTCCAGCGTGCTCGCTACAATGATAGCGAGTCGGCCGGACACAAAGGCGGCTTTGCAGGCGCCCCGCTGAATTTTTCCGCTGGAAGTTCTGGGGATCGTGCCGGATTTGGTCAGCACCACCGTATGGATTTCGAGTTCATATTCGTCAGCCACCGCGCGACGGATACAGCTGACTATTTCCGGCAGTTCGGATTCAGATACCTGCTTCTCAATCTCATGGACCAGCACCACCAGCTCTCCGGTCTTGCTCTCAATGGAGAAGGCCGCGCCATACCCTCGTCGCAAGCCGGGGTGCGCTTGTTGGACCGACCACTCCAAATCGTGGGGATAATAGTTCCGCCCACGCACGATGATCAGATCTTTGAGGCGTCCGGTCAGGAACAGTTCTCCGCGACGGAGGAATCCCAGGTCGCCGGTCCGCAAATAGGGGCCTTCTCCCGATCCGGCGAGCGTGGCTTTGAATGTGGTGTCGGTTTCTTCCGGTTTGCCCCAGTATCCGGAGCCGACTCCGGGTCCGGCCAGCCACACTTCTCCCACCACACCCGGCGGACACTCGCCATGAGTCGTAGGATTCACGATCCGTACACGAGTCTCTTCGAGAGGTTCGCCGCATCCGACCAATGTCCGCGTTCCAGTTTTTGATGCCGGAGACTCTTTGACGATCGAGTCAGCCAACGCGTCCGGCTCTATTTGCAAGAAGCTCGGTTCCGTTCCGGCCCGCTTCATCGTCGCCAATAGCGTGGCTTCCGCAAGTCCATATCCCGGGGCAAACGCCGCTCGCCGAAAGCCGTGCGGACCAAAGGTATCGATAAACCGCTCGACGGTGTCCGGATGGATGGGTTCGGCGCCGCAACTGGCGACCATCCAGGTGCTCAAGTCAACCTGCCATTCTTTCTGCTGCCGCACAGTCCTGAGACAAGCCTCATAGGAGAAATTCGGTCCCCCGCTGTGGGTAATCTCGAATCGAGACACCGCTTCGAGCCATCGCAATGGCCGCCGGAGAAAGGTAATGGGCGACATCAAATAAGCGGGAATACCGGAATAGAACGGGGCGATGATTCCGTGCAGTAACCCATAGTCATGGAAATACGGCAACCAGCAGAGCGATCGGCTGCGGCTCGACACTTCTCCTGCCAGACTCAAGGCCTTACAGTGAGCGAGGGCGTTCCCATGGCTGATCATGACGCCGCGAGGAACGGCCGTCGATCCTGAGGTATATTGCAAGTAGGCGAGCGCGGTGGAGTGAGGCCGTGATAACTCGATCGATTCGACTGAATTGTAGGGTTGATCCGTCGCCAACCATTTGATCGGACTTACCTCGTTCGGGAGAGAACACTCCGAAGACAGAGCGGCGATACTTGCGGTCGTGAGCACCAGCGATACCTGAGCATCCTCGATAATGCTGCGCAGTCTGGGCAGCCCCTGCTTTCGCCTGATCGGATCGGGAGCCGGAGCGGGAACCGGCACGAGACCGGCACAGACACATGCCCAAAAGGCGCATGCGACATCGAGTCCCTGTGGATAGAGCAAAAGGACGTTGGTTGCTGGCGGGACTTCGCGTGCGAGATGGCCGGCAAGCGAATGCACGCTGCGTTCAAGCCGGCTATAGGTCAGTTGACTGTCAAGTTCGAGGTTATCGCGAACAAAGGCATAGGCAAGCTCAGTCGGCTGCTGGCGGCATCGAAGTTCGAAGAGATCGGCGAGGTTGTCGATAGCCCGAGAAGGAAGTTTAGACATGTACGGGAGACACCGGTCTTCTATTCCGAAAAAACTCTATGGACTGCCGTTGGCTTCTGTTTATCGATGACTAGAGTAGTGCGCTTGAGAACAAATTCAAAGAATTTCTCCGATTCCTACCATAAATGAGTTTCTCACCGAATATTTCATGTGCTGTCGAAGCGGCAGCTTCCCTTAGATTGGAACGTCGTTTTTGCGGTCTGTGTAAGCGAGAGAATATACTAACCACCGGACACTAATTCAATTGGACCAAGTATAAGACCTGTAGCATTATGCGACATAGGAGAAACGAGCGCTGGGGTTTTTTCGCCATGTCACTCTTTTACTCCGCGCACGCGATTCCAATAGACCTACGTAAGTCATTGATTCACAATGGTAAACATCCTCATCCATACTGGGTGGTCATGGCACACTGATCGCAAGGCTTTTCAATGAAGAAAGGGTAAAACAATGCGTATCACCGGACGAAGAGTTTTGGTTTTCATAGTGTTAGCGAGTGCCTTAGGTCTGGGTTTTAGCAATCTGGGGATGAAAGAGATTGCGGCTTCCGAGAAGGGCGGCGATCCAGTCAGTGGACGGGAAATCTACGTGAACACGTGTATCCGTTGTCACGGCATTGATGGGAAAGGTACGCTTGGAATCAAACTTGTTCCGCCTCCGGCGGACCTCACCTCGCTCACTGTTCAGAGTCGGCTTGACGGGACCTTGTTTCGGCGAATTCACGAAGGCAAACCGAATACCGCCATGGGCGCGTGGAAACACAGTCTCTCTGATGAAGAGATTTGGGATGTCTTGGCTTATGTGCGAACACTCGGCGTTGAACGAGGCGAGCAGCCATGATGAGCCTATTGGACAGGAGATGTCTCCTATGCGTGTGTGATGTATAAGATCAATGAGGTCCAATCTATGAGTCGACCGATCATTGCAGGGGTCGTGCTGGTGAGTGTTCTTTTGATGACGATCAGTTGTGTGCCGCCTCCACGGGTGAAGGGGAGTGACGAGCCGGTTGATCGCGCGACTGCGAAGTCCACAGTCGACGCCTTGTTTGCCCCGCCATCGCCTGAAACGATTCCCGGTGATCTGAGAGGCGAGCAGATCCGACTGGGCTACAAGATGATTGTAGACACACAGGAATATGGGAAACGGTATGTCGGGAACGCGCTCAACTGCGCCAATTGTCATTTGGACGGGGGGCTCAATCCGAATGCCGCATCATTTGTCGGTATCAGTACACTCTATCCTCAATATCGTGAACGAGCCGGCCGACAGATGACTCTGGCCGATCGGATCAACGAGTGTTTTGAGCGCAGTATGAACGGGAAACCTCTGCCGTCCGACAGTGTCAAGCTTACGGCCATTGTCGCGTACATCGAGTGGTTGTCGGAAAATATGCCGCCCGGCAGTGCGGTTCCGTGGCGAGGAATCCCGCCCCTGACCTCGACCCATCAGCCTGATCCTCTCAACGGTAAAACGGTTTTTGAGAAAAAGTGTGTCTTCTGCCACGGCTCCGACGGGCAAGGGACGATGGCGGGGCCGCCGGTGTGGGGGCCGCGTTCGTACAATATCGGCGCGGAAATGGCGCGTGCCGACGTAGCCGCCGCATTTATCAAGGCCAACATGCCGCGAGGCTGGGGGTGGACGGTGACGGACGATGAAGCCATCGATGTCGCAACCTATATCAATGCGCAGCCTCGACCGGACTTTTCCGACAAGATTCATGATTGGCCGAAGGGAAACAAGCCGGCCGATACACCCTATTGAGTGGGACGCCGGCCATTTGTAGCCGTCATGAGCGAGGTCAGGTGCGGTATGAAGTTGACGGCGATCTATCATGGCGGAACGCGTTACGATATTGTGAGCGGCCGGCATCGAATCATCACCGACCAAGCGGTGGAGGACGGAGGGCAGGACGCCGGAATGGGTCCGGTTGAACTCTTTGTCGGATCCGTCGCCGGTTGTGTCGCATACTTCGTCGGGCAATTCTGCGGGCGGCACGGTATTCCTCAGGACGGCTTGAGCGTCGATGCGGAATGGAGTATGGCCGAAAGTCCTCACCGCGTCGGTCGTATCGACATCGGAATCCATCTGCCTCACCGAATCACCACTGAAATGAAAGAACGGCTGTTAAGAGTGGCCCGTGGGTGCACCGTTCATCAGTCGTTGACGGTTGTGCCAACGGTGGCGATTACACTCAATCCACATGGCCATGCAGGAAATCAATCCTCCGAAAAATAGATGAGGCTATGGACATCTCGCGGCGTTCTCTATTCAAAATACTTCTCCAGGGTATGGAAACCGGCCTGCTGTTCAGCCAGCGGCTCCCTCCAGCGCTGGCGATCGGAGAAGAACCGGGCCACAATGAATCGGGACCTTTAATTGCGCGTGTCACCAGGCCACTCGATGCGGAGACCCCCGTCCGTGAATTCACGTCCTTTCTGACACCTAACCACAGGTTTTTCGTGCGAAGCCATTTTGGGCCGCCGGCGCCAGAGTTGATTTCCGAGGCGAGCTGGAAATTGCAGATCAAAGGTTTGGTTGAGCGACCGCAAGAATTCACGTTGAGGGATTTGAAGCAATTAGAGCCGGTGACGATCACAGCCGTCGTGCAATGCAGCGGCAATGGCCGTGCATTTCACCAGCCCTAGGTCCCTGGTGTGCAATGGGAGTGCCGTTCGAGAAGCTTCCAATGGAATATCTCTATAACGTGATTAACCATGGCGGCCCCGCCGTCGGCAAATCGCCGACCATGCCTTACTGGGGTTTGACCATCGGGCGGCAAGGTGTC
>JAICUC010000392.1 GCA_025936075.1 Nitrospira sp.
CCAGGTCCAACGTGCAAATCGTATGTTTCGCTCAGATCGTACGCATAGAGCTCAAACAGATTCGCGATCACAGATTCTTGGTCATGAGCGGCTGGCAACACCTGAACTCCAGCCTCGGAAATTATGGACATACAACTGCCTTATCGTTGGATGATTCAGTTTGAGCTGCCTTTCTATTCGCCACAATGGGGCGCCCACAAGCGACAGCGCGCACGTCTGCTTTGGGTCGATAGCGGCGTTGCGTCCTCAACCGGCCAGGAGCGGACATCGCAGACGCACCCCCGAACGAGGGGACAATAGCGCGTAGCTTGTTGCTAGACCGGTTCGTCTGGGATGAACGTACCGATAACGGCCATACCGAAGAGGATTCCACCGCCAACAACAGTGACGATGTTAATTGCGGTGAATCGCGTATTCGCGTCATGGCCGGGTGCCCGAACGCTATTCAATCGATTTACGACGTGCTGAACCGGAAGCAGGAAACAGACAGCGAGGAATGTGACTAGCCAATACGGGTCCGGAAGTCGCCACAACAACGTGGTAATGATCCAGCCTGCCGCAAGCGGGCCTGCAGGAAAGCTTCCGGTACCTGAGCTTTCCGCCTCGGATCTAATTTGACTCAGCAGTGCGTGGCAAAAGAAGACTGCAAAAAAAGCTCGCCAAAAAGGAATGATGTCTGATTGCTCGCGCTGTTTGATGATTTGCCAGTTCTTATAGAGCCAATAAAGTTCATAGAGACCCGAAGTGCACAGTGAGAGTACAAGAAGCTTAGTTACTGACACTGGAAAGAAAACTGGTGCCGACGTCTCTTGCGGAGTGGCGATACCGTTGTTGTTGTCTATGACTGTCTCAATGGAACTCACAATTCCTCCTCTGAGGTTAAGCGGATGAGCTGAGCGGCGCGCACGTCTACGTTTGAGCTTGGCACTTCATCGTTCACGTGTCCGCTCCAGCGAGGCGTTAGGCCTCGTCGAAATCGTCGTCATCCAAATCGTGCTCTCTGGGATTGAGGCGTTCATAGTTTTCCTTTCCTATTCGGGATAGCTCATCGAGCAGCGACACAAAAAGCACCACTCCGAAATAGATCGGAATCATCGCCCAAGTTGGCAGGATCGCAGCTCCCACCACCACTGTTCCGACTACAACAACCGATAGGAGCCAAATCCTAAATGTCTTGGGAAATACGAAGTGGAACGTCTGCCCTCTCATGAACCACGAGATCGCGGCGAAACCAAGAAAATAGAGAATTGGTTTTGGTACGTCAGACCAAAGAGATCGCGTGGCGTCCGCACCGGCCTCGAAAAGCGCGCCAAAGGCGATGCACACGATTGAAAGGATGAGCCAGCTAAGCACAAGGCTCTTGGTTTCCGCCCACACTTCCTTCGGCGTGGCGTAGGAAATGTAGCGAAAAGCCTCTTCTTCGTTGTCGACCACTACCATTCCCTCGACGTGGCGCTAACGGGTAGCAAAACGATGGCGGCGTCCGGGCATTCTTATTGTTTCGGACATAAATCAGCACCTGATCCTTCGGTGATTTCATTCTGAGCTGTCTCTTTATTCATGGCAATAAAGAGACCTCAGCTTATGGGCGCGGGTCAGCTGCCAACGCGACGAAGACGTGCGAATAATCAGGGATTTAAGTTCTCAACCGGGGAGGTTGAAGCAAAGCCACATTGAATCGCATGTCTGCTATGGGTCGGAAGCACTCGTTAATTGGCTGAGGTTTGTCTCGGAGCGTGCGGTACTACAAGAAAATCCACAACCAGCATGACCGGCTTGCCATCGGCATCGATTCCCCAGTACACCGGATATCTGCCATCGCCCCAACCTGAATCTGCGATGGTTGTGTCGTTGGTCTCGACCAAGCTCAGCATAGTTGCCTTAGGGCTGCGTCCTCGCCCGTACGACTCAAATGCGCGCTCCTTATCTCTCAACTTCAGAGCCATGAGAGCGGTCAGATCCATTATTGCGACATCGCCTGCATCCACACCGATTCCATGCCCACCGTCGCCCATGTCAGCTGGATGCCACCTCACAACCGGATGCTCGGAAAATCGTATTCGCAGCGCGGCGTTTCGTTCGAAGGCAAGCGCCACTTCCACGGGGTAATGACCAGGCGGCACCCGTTGGCCCACAGGAGAAAGCACGCCGGGATCGTAGCCCAGGTCTCCGACGACTAAAGTGCCGCTAGAAACGTTTAGAGAGCCCACTTCTCTCAGCTGAATCGAGCTCGATTTTCCGTCAACCGCCACGGTCTTCCCTTCTGCAAAAAGCTTCTCTCCATCAAAATTCGCCTCCTCAACCGGGAGTGGTCGCAGTGGATGCAACTGTGGCTGCGCAAATCGCGGCCTTTCTCTCTCAGTCATGAATGGAGCGTCAGCCGACTGCAGAAACTCGCGGAGGCGAACGATCTTCCAATTTCCTGCATCGACCTGCAGTAGCTCATACTCGAAGAACTTCGTCAGATGCGCGTCTTCAGTGCGAGTTTCAACGAACACGCGATCATCCGCTCGGCTGACACCGATGATTGGTTCATCTGCAACCGTGTGCGGAGACTTACCGTGAATTACTCCGGCGAGCTCACGTCCTGCATGATCGATGAAATGAGCCTGATCCAATTTCTCCACCAGGCGATCCCAGCGGTCGAATTTGTCGGAGCCGTTACTCGTACTGAGAAGAGAGTGTGCCCGCTGATAATCCGCAATGAACGCCCGTACGCGGGCATCCGGTTGCAAAGTCCTATCTTCGATCGTGTAGACGTCATCGCTGGGATTGATCTGCGCGGCATGTGAGTTCGCAGACATACCGAGGAATGAGCCAACAAGTGCAACTAACCTTCTAAGCATTTAGGGCTCCCACGCTTTGATAAGCGTTGTCATGCATTGTAATGAGTGCCGATGAGCTTTCGGACTGTCCGCTTTGAGTCCATTAGCGACCATGATGGTGATCTCCTCAACCAAAGGAGACTCGTCATGTTGGGCTCAAGCGCCATCCGTCACGAACAGTGAAAC
>JAICUC010000400.1 GCA_025936075.1 Nitrospira sp.
GACGTCATCGCATTTCCCAAGACCCAGAAGGCGCAATGTCCTCTCACCGACGCGCCGTCTGCTGTGAGTCCCGATCAGCTCAAAGAATTGCGCATCAAGCTGGATGTGGTCGAATAGGGAGCTCTAGTCCGCATGGCCGGCAATACGTTCGGTCACATTTTCACGGTTACCTCGTTCGGTGAAAGTCACGGACCGGCCATTGGATGTGTCGTCGATGGTTGCCCACCGGGTCTTTCGCTTTCGACTAGAGACATCCAGAAAGATCTCGACAGACGAAAGCCGGGCACGTCCCGCCACGTGACCCAGCGTCAGGAGTCGGATACCGTTGAAATTCTCTCCGGCGTGTTTGAAGGACAGACCACCGGCACGCCGATCGCCCTGTTGATCCGCAACGAAGATGCGCGGAGCCGCGACTACGGAAATCTGATCGATACCTTTCGACCGGGCCATGCAGATTACACATACTGGCAGAAATACGGTATTCGCGATCATCGAGGCGGAGGGCGGGCATCGGCCCGTGAGACTGCGGTTCGAGTCGCCGCCGCCGCCATTGCGAGGAAGTGGCTCAGGGAGAAATATGGTGTCGAGATTCGCGGCTATCTGAGTCAGTTGGGTCCCTATGAATTGCCGTTCAAGAATTGGGAAGTCGTACGGACCAATCCATTGTTTTCTGCCGATCCCGACGTCGTTCCCAAGCTCGAAGCTTTCATGGATGAATTGCGGAAGGCCGGCGATTCGGTCGGTGCCAGAATTACGGCGGTGGCTGAGCAGGTACCGGCCGGCTGGGGAGCGCCGGTCTATGGAAAGTTGGATGCCGATTTGGCTGCGGCGATGATGAGCATCAATGCGGTGAAGGCCGTGGAGATTGGGGCGGGTTTTGCATCCGTTTCCCAACGCGGGTCCGAACATGGTGACGAACTGACGCCGGAAGGTTTTGTGACGAATCACGCCGGTGGTATTCTAGGGGGCATCTCCACCGGGCAGGACATTGTCGTGACAATCGGCATCAAGCCGACATCAAGCATTCGCGTGCCGCGCCGGTCCATTGATAAGAGCGGCAATGCCGTCACGGTCGAAACCACCGGCCGCCACGATCCCTGCGTCGGAATTCGCGCCACACCGATTGCCGAAGCCATGATGGCGCTCGTCCTGATGGACCATGCGTTGTTGCATCGAGCCCAAAATGCCGATGTGAGAACGAAGACGCCCAAAATTTCGGGATCAGTCCTGCGGACCACCTCACCGAAAAGAGAAAGTACATCCTGAAGCACAATCCTGAGCCTGCCGAAGCGTAAATAACTTCAGTAGCAAGGCAGTTCTGTCCATTCATCGATCAACGTGCGCAACTTGAACGGGGGTGCATGTGGACCATAGTCGAATGATCGACATCTATACAGATGGCGCTTGTAGTGGGAATCCCGGACCAGGCGGATGGGGGGTTTTGTTGCGAATCGACGATGCCGAAACGGAGCTCTGCGGCGGGGAGCCGGGGACGACGAACAACAGAATGGAGCTGCTCGCAGTCATTGAGGCGTTGCAGTCGCTCACTCAACCGACACAGGCGCGGGTCTACACCGATTCGCAATATGTTCAGAAGGGTATCAGCGAGTGGATCCACAGTTGGAAGCAGCGTGGGTGGAAAACGGCCGGGAAAGACCCGGTGAAAAATGAAGACTTGTGGCGGCGACTCGATGCGCTGGTTGCCAAGCATACCGTCGAATGGCACTGGGTGAGGGGGCACAGCGGACACCCGGAGAATGAGCGGGCAGACGCGTTGGCTCGCTCTGGGCTTGAGCAGGCTCGCCGAGCCGGTCAGCCAGTCCGGCAACCAATCCTGGACCCGATTGATCTTCCGGTCAAAGAGGCGAGCCGATCAGGAGGCGATTCCACTCCAATCCTCGATATCGAGCATGCCACGGTCTATCGTGGAGATACCTGCGTGTTCTCGGATTTCTCCTTCGCTTTGCGAGCGGGCGAACATGCGGCCATTCTTGGTCCTAATGGAGCGGGGAAATCGACGCTTCTCAAATTATTGTCGGGTGAAGTCCATGCGATGTCGAGAGAGGAAACGCGGTTGGCTCTCTTCGGCGATGAGCGCTGGAATGTCTGGAATGTGCGGAAACAGATCGGCATTGTGTCTCACGATCTCCAACGAGACTATCTGATCTGTGCCGAGGGACAGAATGTGGTGCTTTCGGGATTCTATGCAAGCAACGATACCTATGAATACCAACAATTCACTAAAACGCAGATGACCAGGGCGTATGAAGTGATGCAGGAATTGGGTGTTATGTCCTTGTCCGGCCGCCGCTTCGGCTATATGTCCACCGGCGAGCAGCGACGATTCCTTTTGGGTCGGGCGCTGGTGCATGACCCGCCGGTGCTGGTGCTTGATGAACCGACAAGCGGCCTCGATCTCAAGGCCTGCTTTCAGTATCTCGATCTGCTGCGCGCTCAAATCGCGAAAGGAAAGACCGTTCTGCTCGTGACGCACCATCTGCATGAAATTCCGCCGGAGATCGATCGCGTCATTTTTCTGAAAAACGGGAAGATCGTCGCAGACGGCTTCAAATCAACTCTGCTGACTGACGATCAGGTCAGCCGGCTGTTTGACAGTAAGATCACCCTCGTTCAAGCCAACGGCTGGTATCAAGCTTTGCCGGGATAACAATTCATTCCCTTGTACTCTCCATTTCTTTTGACGAACCCCGTTTCGAGCGATAGGCTTCAGATGCGGTATTCACCGGAGGCAATGGCATACGTGGTCGAAGCCTTACCAATACATCGACAGTGGCGGCGCCTTGTTGCGCTGATTTTTCTGATCAGCGTCATCCAAAGCGGCTTTTTCATAAATCCGGCATGTGCAGAAACGTGGATCTGTCCTCGCCAAGGACAGTCGGATCTGTATACCGACCGCGGGTTACCA
>JAICUC010000129.1 GCA_025936075.1 Nitrospira sp.
ACACGCTTCGCGTGAAAGGCTACTGGGAAGGGCAGCTCGTTCATGAGCGCCGTGATGGATCCAAAGTGACCGTAGGAAGCCGTTGGGATCTTCAGCAGAACCCTCATACTCAAGATCGGTCGATTACCATCGTCGAAGTCAACAACCCTTCAGAATCGTAGACGTGTGCTTCTGCACGAGGAAAACCCCGACCGCCGATCCTGCGCCGGTCAGAAGTATGGTTTGGGGGGCTAAATTCATGTGCCAATCTATGGTCAACTCGATCAAAAACAGTGGCTGTTTCTGCCCATTGCTTTCCCTGTATACGTATACCTGTCGCTCGATAAGACCAAAACCAATTATCTCGATCCGTAGGTATGAATCCATGCGTCGTTGTCTGAGCCCTCCCGGCATTCGCTGTTCCGGCGGCTGTAGAGCCGTTCACAGATTTCCTCAGGACTGTAAGCGCTTGTCCAGCTGCTCGAAGAACTCAATATAGAGTTGCGGGCGATCATCGATCGTGACCGGAAGCAGGTGCGTCTCTATCGGTTTCATTTGCCACTCCGGCGTCACTCGTGTCTGCTTTCCTGCCTGCGATACGAACACCGTGACTTGGCAACCGGCAGTCGCACTGTCGTCGTCTGGAATCGTCTCACCGATGCGACTCTTGACGATTCCCTTCGTCTGATCGGCGTTCTCTACGCCCATGGGGTACTCAGCCACACGAGCTTGCACGGCATGAAACACTCGCTCATAGGGCAGATTATAGAGACGCGAAGAATAATAGTGAGAGTCTTGTGGGGTCAGTCCTGTGCAGCTGATCGTGGAAATGAACGCTCCGATCATCCAGCCCCTGATGAGCATTCTAAAACTTTTATGCATGTTGATCGAGTCTGTGCTGAGGTTAATTGTTCCGGGGTCTTTTTCCGCCAAACGATACGAGTCTTCTTTTCTTCCACTGTGCCCGTAACCTATGCCCGTGAGCGACTCTATAGCACCTCACGCCACCCCCCAGCAACTCACGAGGTCACAAAAACTCCCGGAAGCCTTGCAACTCCAGCGTGCGCTGACAAGACCTGCTTGCGCTCTATTGCTCTCCACCTATGTCTTTTTCTAGTATGGAACTTCCTACCCTTCGCTAGGATTCCATGAGCCGGCTCAATCTTTTTTTACGCACTGGAAGGAGGACGAAATTATGCGCAACAGAACCTATAGCAACGAGGGAAGCAGGGAGATTATCGCGTTTGTAGCTGGAGCATTGATTGGGGCGGGCGTTGCCATGCTCTTGGCTCCTCAACAGGGCACAGAGCTGCGCGGTCGTCTGCGCGACTATGCCAATCGTGCGAAGGATGATCTACTTGATATGGGGCAAGAGGCATGGGACACCGCCGTCGAACGAGGCATGGAATATTATAAGAAGGGAGAAGAGGCCGTTCGCGACGCGGGACGTTCGGCGAAGGAATTTACGAACCAGGTCCAAGACCTGTCCGAAGGGCCACAACGATAACGATCAGATACACGTGCGCTACATCAGCGGTCGAGAGCTGATGATGTAGGTCGTAACGCATACATTCAAGTAGGAATGCTGCCGTTGACAGGGAATGAAGGAACTATTGCTTTTTGGCTCGGGTCACCATGCGAGCCTTGCGAGTGGTGACGCCCTGTGGGCTCAACCATGGGATACAGCTGGTATCGGGGACTGGCTTCAAGGTCGATTTCGGGACATAGACCTTTTGTGGCTTCCATCCCGGTTTGGCAGAGGAATTGGGCTTCGCGGTTTTTTTCGGCATCACCTCGTAATTATACCAGCAGAATCTACAGGAGGCGTACAAGAGAGGCGTGCGGCTCGGGTTTCGAGGTTATGTCGTTCGACAAAACATCGACTCAGACAGCGTACGGATCATCACACTTGCTTGAGTGAACTCTTACCTTTCGGAGCCGGCTCCTCAGCTCGAAGAGTTTTTGCCGGAGGCGCGATGGTCGGACTGCGGTGACAGGGTTTCCCTGAAATGCGCTGGATTGGTCGTCAAGAGTCAGAAACGGAATCGCATAGCGAAGTTCGACGTGGCCTGGTCGTACAACACCGCTGAGAGCCAGCATGCGAAGGGACTTCCGTTTTTGTCGAGTGCGCGCTCTATAAACTTGAAATTGATGAAGCAGCATGCAGTGACCTCCGTTCTCATGAGCCAAAAACTCAAACCCCGCTGCCGAAGTCAGGTCCACAGAATGCTCTTGAAATCCGTATCCAGGCTTCGTGGATGGCCGCACTGCCGACAACGAACGAACACGCTCGAGTCATCAGCAGTCCCGGAAGCCCGAAGGAGAAGTTGGTACGTCTTTCCTCCGCAGAAAGGACATGCTCTCCCCTGAAGGTTCTTATGAATAGGTCCTAGCCCGTTGAGTTGCTTTTCCATTATCCACCTCCCGGTCCATTAACGATGTTGGAATCGGTCTGGTGCCAGAATAAGGCGACATTTGGTGCGAGTGAATGACCGATTTCGGCAACCGGTGCAAAGCCGTGAGGGTTCATATCAATAATGACTCCAGAGGCCAAAATATGGGTGAAGGTAGATTTCTTCTGGAGGGAGAAGAAATCTTTTGCTGCTCGCGGGTGGGCATCCGCAAGCAACTACCTTCACCCAAGATTATTCCATCAAATGCTTCGGTAGATGACAAGATCGTAATTTTCCTAGTCTAACGGCTGCTGAACATGGCAATCGCTGTCACGCGCGAATCATAATGTGTTCGCCTATCCTGGCTGATGTCGGCACGTGGTTTCCTTCTGAAGCGACGAACTGTTTGAGCCGCGCTTGGTCCTTGGGTGAAACGAGAAGAAGGTCGATCTTGATCCACTCATTCTTGACCCACTGAACCTCCGCTAATTTGAACACGCTATACAGGTCTTCATCGGGGAACCACAGGCGAAGCTCGACATAATCACCAGGGCGTAGCTTTTCAGGGTTGAGGATGGCAGGGTGAGAGGACGATAGTTCATACACGCAGCCGTCGCCTATGAGGCCGTCCGCTCCCTTTGAAAGCACACAGTCGATGCCGATTTTGGGCAGGAGTCCTGGAGGCATGCTCTCTCCTTTCATGGAAAGTCCGAATGGTGGGGAAACGGTAATACAGGGTGAGAGTGAGAGCTACTATCCTGGCAGGTGGAAGAACCTGACTAAAGAGGCATGCACTATGATTCTTCTCTCGTCGGACCCTAGCATGGCGAATAGCGCTATATTATGATGTATTCATAATAGCTTATGATAACTATATAATGTTTAAAATCATTTATTTGTGAGGGGAAATATAACTTGAGCTTTGATTGCATTCCGTCTTTGTTGGTAAGCGGACTTTAACGACTCACTCATGCCTATGCTCCGTCGACGGTATGCTGCGAACGGTAGAAGGTCGCTGAAAAATCAATCTCGCTCCTGGTTTAAAGGTAAGGTAATACCAAACCCATTCCGACATGACTCGGAATCGGTTCCGGAAACCGATCAGGAAGAAAATGTGCACAACGCACCAGATCAGCCAGGCGAAGAGTCCTGAAACATGTACCAAGCCGAACTGCGCCACGGCTTGCGCTCGGCCGATCGTCGCCAGCATGCCGCGATCTGCGTAGACAAAGAGAGGCCGTTGGTCTGGAGCGATGTCCCGATCGATGAGCTCGGCAACATACCGTCCCTGTTGCATTGCGACAGGCGCCACTCCCGGCAATGGTTTCCCATCGTGCCCCACGCAATGAGCCGCGTCACCGATGACGAAGATCCATGGATCGTCGGGAATCGTCAGATCCGGTCTGACCTTGATCCGGCCAAAGGAATCTTGTGGAACCGAGAGAGTGTTCAGGAGGGAAGACGCTCGATTGCCCGCCGCCCACATGACATTCGCCGAGGAAATCCATTCTTGTCCAACCTTCACACCGTCGGCTTGGACGGCACTCACCGGGTTTCTGAGTTTGATCATCACGCCCATGCGAGTCAGTGCAGCGGCTGCCTTCGCAGAAAGGTCGGCATCGAACCCCGGTAGAAGGCGTGGACCAGCCTCGACGAGCATGATGGAGAGATCTTCCAAACGCAAATGGGGAAAGTCCGGTCCCATGGCCTTTCGGCCGAGCTCGGCCAGGGCACCGGCTAATTCGACCCCGGTCGGGCCTCCTCCAACGATGACGAACGTCAGCGGGCTCTGAACGCCGGTGGAGGTTCTCCGCCGTTCCGCCTCCTCAAATGCGAGCAACATCTTCTCTCGAAGTTGGACGGCATCGGTCATCGTCTTGAGTCCGGGCGCAAACGATTCCCACTCGTCGTGGCCGAAATAGGCGTGGCGTGAGCCTGGAGCGACAACCAAGGCATCAAAAGAAATGGGGACGCTGTCGCGGAGTTGGACTATCCGAGCGATCCGATCGATCGCCGTCACATCATCCATCACCACGCGGACATTGGGCTGTGAGCGGAAAAGCGTGCGTAACGGCCAGGCAATATCACCGGCCGACAAGGCGGCGGTGGCTACTTGATAGAGGAGGGGTTGAAAGACGTGATGATTCGTGCGGTCAATGAGGGTGACCTCGGCATCGCGTAGGGATCGCGCAACCGATAAACCTCCGAACCCACCGCCGATAATGACGACTCGCTTGCCGATCATTCTATCGTACTCAGCGAAAATATGATCTTGTCGGCTTGTTGTGGTGTCTGTCTATCTTCCGGACGCTGACGACGAGGGACATAACTTCCCCACAATGTATAGCCATGTCGGACTTCGAGCATTATTCGTTTCTTGTTTAGCCGACTCGACGGCGCGTGAGGGAGCAATGAAAAGAAAATCGTAAACCGGCTGCCGGATCTTACGCCGACGAAATCCTCAGCTTCCAGCCACGCCGTGCACTTTATCGTGCCTACCCATCATAGGGAAAGCCTAGGAGAGTCACAATCCGACAATATTGGCCGGATCGGTGGCGACGCTGCTGAAGGACTACGGAGAGTGGTTCCAACGAGCAACCAGAGATGAATGGGTGTAGAGCGAGCTGGCCCGACCGTTCCCGGCGTTACGCCGCACGACGCGATGACGAGCGATGCTCGACAGCAGTGTCGCGTCCATGATCTTTGATCGGCATATCGCGCTGACCGGAAGGTTGTTCACAGAGCAATCTCGCGCCCGGTTTGAAGGTAAGGTAGTACCACGTCCATTCCGACATCACCCGTATCCGGTTCCTGAGACCGATGAGGAAGAAAATGTGGACGATACACCAGAGGGCCCAGGCCAGGGGGCCGGATGTGTGGATGGGGCCGATCTGAGCGACAGCTTGGGCGCGGCCGATCGTCGCCAACATGCCACGGTCGGTATAGGTAAACGATGGACGTTGGTCTGAACCGAGGTCCTGATTAATCAGATCCGCAACATATCGTCCCTCTCGCATGGCAACCGGAGCGATTCCCGGTAATGGTTTGCCGTCGCGGCCAAGACAATGGGCGGCGTCGCCGATAACGAAGATCCAAGGCTCCCCTGGGATCGTCAGGTCCGGTCGGACCTTGACCCGGCCGCACGAATCCTGTGGAACAGCCAGTGTGTTGAGCAGAGGCGACGCCTTGTTGCCAGCCGCCCAAATCACATTGGTAGACGCGACCCATTCGTTGCCGACCATGACCCCATCGGGACAGACTTCAGTGACCGCGTTATTGAGTTTCACCGTCACGCCCATGCGTTCGAGTACCGTCAATGCCTTTGCCGACAGCTTGACATCGAATCCCGGCAGAATACGCGGGCCGGCCTCGACGAGCATGATGGAGAGATCTTCCAAGCGCAGGTGAGGATAATCCGGTCCCATGGCTTTTCGGCCGATTTCGAGAAGCGAACCGGCTAATTCGACTCCCGTGGGACCTCCTCCCACGATGACGAAGGTGAGGCGATTCTGCGTACCGGTTTCGGCCCGTTGCCGTTCCGCGACCTCAAATGCGAGCAACATCCGCTCTCTCAAATGGACGGCATCCGCCATAGTCTTGAGTCCCGGAGCCGATGCTTCCCACTCATCGTGTCCGAAATACGCATGGCGTGAGCCGGGAGCGACAATCAAGGCATCAAAGGAAATAGGGGCGCTGTCCCGAAGCTGGATCACTCGAGCAATTCTATCGATCGCCACCACGTCATCCATCACCACACGGACATTCGGCTGTGAGCGGAAAAGCGTACGTAACGGCCAGGCAATATCGCTCGGAGACAACGCGGCGGTGGCCACTTGGTAGAGCAATGGTTGGAAGACATGGTGATTCGTGCGGTCGATCAGGATGACCTCGGCATCGCGCAGGAAGCGCGCCGCCGTCATGCCTCCAAACCCGCCCCCAATAACGACAATGCGTTTTCGAGTCATGGTCCGAATGAAACGGTGGGCTTAGACACAATTCCACATCACAAGAATAGGTATGCAAACCAGGCTACGTGGCAATAAAGAAACTGTCAAAGACTTCCTCCAAACCCGCTCGAACTCTCTAAGAATCGGCAAGCCCGGTGTTTTCTTGAGTCCATTGGTGACGATGACCACATCGCTTAGGCGGCGGTGTTGGTGCTGCTACACTTACTTCATTGCAAAAGACTTTCATGGCTCGCTTCATCCACGGGGGAGAGGAAAAGGAGTACATCTTATGGCCGTCAAAGCTCGTCACTCTGTACAGATAATTATTTCCGCCTGTTTCGCCGCCGTCCTTTTCACGGTTGCGGCCTGCTCCGGTGGTTATCATACGGCCGATGTGAACGACGAGAAGAAGGTCTATCGCATTGATGAACATGGCGCAAAAACCGCCATCCAAGATACCGACGACCCGGCGGCAAATCGACAACCTACCGCTCAAGAGATCGCGGAACAACTCAGCACGAAGCGGGCGGACCGCGTTGAACCGCCGTCTAAGCGGCAACAGTCTGATCCCATATATGTCAGCCTCGCCCCACCGGTGCTGGATGCACAAATGCAGAAGGCGGAGCGATCAAAAGGGGCCGTGGCGGAACAGATTCGAAATGAATTGGAGGCCGATCCCAACATCAGGCTCATCGAGGAGAATGGGAATCGATCCGGTTTGTTAAAGCCGCATGGAGCGGCAAGCGCCGATGTCGAAGTGTTGTCGAAAGTTTCGCTGAAGGAAGCCTATGGGATCGATCGAAAGACAGGGAAGCCCAGCAAGGCGCTGGCAGTGGTTTTTGAAGCAACCATCACATCACAGGTCCCATCGGCCACGTACAACGTGTCGGAGTCAGGTCATGCCTTACGGAACCTGGAGGTCTCCAAGCGTTTCGCCAAGCAGATTAAACAGGTCATTCTGGAAAAAATCGGTCCCGGCATCGCCGCTCGCTGAACCGACATCCTTACCTACGCGACCGAATTCGGCTCCCCCCCGTCGTGCCATTGAGTGGATAGGTTTTGGGCTGAGCCAAGACCTATTGGCAAGACCTGTTGGATGGGCCGGGAGTTGGATTTTTCATGTATCGGAAATGTTTGTCGAACAGGCTATGATAATGGAAGGTGACCGTCACAATTGAGGCGACAGCGTTGCGGAACTTGAAGAGAGGCGAGTTTCTCCCTTCACTATTCCTGTGGGACTCACCAACCATCCATGTAATAATGCCGACCGCTTCAGAGTGAATACCTGATGGTGAAGATACAACCAGCCGACTCTCGAATCACGATCACGGATACTGCGCAGGAGTTGCACATCGTCATGCCTTGTCGACGCAGTTGGCTCGTGATTTGCCTGTTGGGGTTTTGGATCTGTGGTTGGGCAGTGGCTGAAGTCATGGTCGCCATTCAGTTTTTGAACGGAGATGCCCCGCCTGAAGGGGAATTTTTTATGTTGGCATGGTTTGGAGTCTGGACGGTTGGTGGCGTGTTGGCCATTTATGCGTGGTTGTGGCAGGTGTTTGGAAAAGAGATTGTCACCATGCGCGGACAGACGTTCAAAATTCGGCACGGCATCGGACGATTCGGCTTTGACAAGAAATACGATCTGCTTCGAATGCGGAATCTTCGCGTGGGACCAGTCGGGTTCAATCCATTGGAGTTCTCATCTATTCTGCAACTGTGGGGAATCGGCGGCGGGGTGATTTCCTTTGATTATGATGCAAAATCCAATCGATTCGGCGCAGGCCTTGACGAAGCAGAAGCCAAGCAAACGATGGCTGTCTTAAAAAATCGCTATCGCTTTCAGGAGAGCACGAGGAAATAGTATAAACCGATCACGACGAGTCCAGCAACCCATGCCTATTCAGCTCTTTATTCGCCTCATCCTTTTCCATTTCTTCCCGGCCATCCTGCTGACGGCGCTCGGCACAACAACCGTTGTTCACGCGCAGACCCAGTGTTGGGCACCGCGTCAGAATGAGGGCCCCATAACCGATAAACGATGGACGCATTACCTCAAGGCCATGAGCACCGCAGAAACCATCATCAAACGGTCGCAGGAGTTCCTAAATCCACCGGTCCCAGTCCGCATGCGGACCACGATGGCTGCTAACCGTTATGGACCAATGGACTCGCGGCTGATCGTACGCGCTTATCCAGAGCAGTCGTTGGTAGGTATCGGACTTTGGAAAGGAGAATGTGGGATTATCCACGAGGCCGATCTTATGGCGGGATCGATCGGTAAGATCGACATTTTTTTCAACCATGTCTCGAAGGACATGTTCATGGGCCAGGATGAGATTCCAAAATTGACCGGCACGATGGGTGATTATCCAGAATACAACGGATGGGTTGTCATCTCGAAGAACGGGCGTCTGCCGTGGATTCCTCAAACCCTCGGGGATCGACTCGATCGGGTGGGGGCAGCCCGAGAAAGGGCCTTGGCTGATTGGCGCAATGCCAAGGCTTCACGCAAAGCTCCCAACCAAGACATGATCGACCGAACGGCGGCATCACGGAGGAAGATCGATTC
>JAICUC010000372.1 GCA_025936075.1 Nitrospira sp.
CCCACCGGCTTGCCCTGGTCGTTCACCACCGCGGCGGCGCTGATGTTGTTATCGGAGAAAAGCGTCGCCACGTCATGGATGGAATCGCGGGTGCAGACGGTTTCGACCGGCTTCGTCATGACCTCGTAAGCCTGGACTTCCCGCTTGGGACGCTCGTCTTTCATGGCAACCATCAGGCGATCGAGCACGATCGAGCCCATCTTCGCCGTGGCTTCGACCGCCTGATCACGAACTTCCATGATGGAATCGTTGAAAAGGCCGATCAAGGCTTCGATCGCTTTCGGCCCGCCGATTTTCGCGACGCCACAGCCGGCATGAGCCCGCACGGACCAGAAATCATCGTTGCAGGCTTCGAGCAGCGCGTCCAAGGTGGTCGGATCACCCCTCTCGGCGAGCATCCTTGCCGCCTCCTCACGGGTGGCATCGTCCACATCTTCAAGCGCCTCTAAAAGATCTTCGAGTACGTCAGCCATCGTTCGGTTTCTGGTCGTAATAGGCGTCGCGTTGCCCGCTATGTGGGTATGTACGTTTGCACAACACCACCAAAGTCTGTGTTCCGCGGCCTTCGACACATTGATCCAAGGATTTTGAAAAATCGAGCGTGCCGTTGAGAGTCACCGTAAAAGGGAAATCGAACGAAAAGCTGATGAACTTGTATTTGCCCGGCTTCAACAGCAATTCTCGAAGCTCGGATGTCTTGGGCGCATCCAGAGATTCGGGGTCGGAATTCCAGATCGAAGGTGTCACGCCGGGTACTTGCCACCAGGAAACAGGGACCAGTTTCGTCGCGTCGATGGTAATCCCGTGTTTCTGAAGATGAGCGGCCTGCGGGTCTCCCGAGAACCCTACCTGGGGAACGGCCATAGCCGACAGAGTAGTGAGCGTCCAAGCCAATATCGGGAGCGACCAGCGTCGTATGAAGGCGGCGCAGCGCATAATCAGCGTTTCTTGAGGGGCCGTACGGCTGGAGCGGCCGCGGCGGTTTGGAAGATTTCTTCCACCGCTTTGCTTTCCCACTCTGTGTGAGTCTCCAATTTCAGAATTTTCATCACGGTGGCCCCGGTATCGATGATGGATACCGGCTGACGAATGACTTGGCCATGTTTGATTCCGGTCCCCGAGACGATCCAGGGAACGATCGGCGAATCGGTCGTAGGGACCTCGGCGCCGGGGTCTGCCCCTTTTCCACTGAGAGCGGTCACGACGACGGCGGTTCGGTTCAAGAGCGAGTGTTCCTTGAAGAGGTCCAGGACAGACTTCATCGCGCCATCGACCGTCCGTAGCGCCTCGCGATACTCTTTAGAGCTCCAGCCGTGAGCCACTCCGGCCCTCCCTGCTTCCGGAAGGTGAACCACCAGCAAATGAGGCAAGGAAGGAATCGCGTGCCCATATCCATGTCCGCTGGTCGCCTTCTGAAGATACTGCTGGATGTAGGCGACGAGTTTTTGAGAGCCGCACTCCGGCCGCAATGCCCCGCAGAGCTGATAGTCGGTATAGGGTTCCGGCTTGGCAAGCTGATACAGGGACTCGTCCATATAAAAGATGGCACTGTCGCGGCCTCCGCTTAGATCCAGATAGTCGAATAGACTGGGAGCGCGAGGATAGCCTCGGCTGAATTCGAAGAAATTCCAGGTAATCCCATGTTTCTCCACCGGCATGCCGGTCACCAGTGATGCCATAGTGGGCAATCGTAAGGCCGGCTTGACTCCGTGCGCGGACCAGGTTACCGACCCTTCCTTGATGAGCTTACTCAGGACCGGCATCGTGCCGCCCTTAAGCGAATCTTGACCGAATCCCTCCAGGACAAAGAGGATGACATGTTCAGTCTCAGGACCGGAGGCAGCGGCTTCCTTCCCATTGGGGGGAGCCGCGTGGACAGGCATTTGGGCCCCCGTTTCAAGCAAGACGGTTAAAAAACCGACAAGGATCAAGCGAAGGTATCGTGAAGGATGTGTCATAACGAAATAGCACCCCGCATGTGTCCTCGAAAGTAAGAGTGGTACCCTAACATGCAGATTTTCCTGAAGGCAAGGTGGGGAAAGGCGCCTGTCGATTGCTGGCGGAACCGCCTTCCGGGTGCTATGCTGAAACCGCTGACCGTTTCCATCCGTGGTCAGGGCGAAGGGGAGAAGGATAGCCGATGTCCGGTCGATTATTCCAACCGTCCCTGCCTTTGCTTCCGCCGTCTCATAAGTCGCATCGACCCATTGCCATGTTTTTCGCGCTCACGGTATTCATGGTCGCTTCCTCCGCCCTCGCCGAAATCAGGGTCGTCAATGCTCAAGGCGAGCATCGCATGGGGAACCGCGACACCCGGGAAGACGCGATCAGACTTGCCGGCGAGGCGGCTAAACGGAACGCGCTCGAACAAGTCGCCACCTATCTCGAAAGCGTCACAGTCGTCCATGATATGGATGTCACCCAAGACGAAATCCGGTCCTATACGGCCGGGTTGGTGCTCGTGCTCCATCAACAGATCGCCACGACGTTGGACGGCGATGTCGTGGTCGTGAAAGCGGATCTTCTCGCACAGATGGATACGGAAGAAGTGGCGCGCGCAATCGCAGCGCTTCGTGAGAACGAAGATGCCCGTGTTCAACTGGCGGCACTGAAACAAGAAAATGAACAGCTCCAAGAAGAACTGAAAGCCGTCAATCACGCCCTGGGCAATGCGGCCACAGCGGAACAGATTCAACAGGCGGCCCAAAAGCGGAAGGACATTCTCAATCGTGTGCAATCGAACGCGATGGTGTCGCAAGCCTGGACGAATTGGGTGCTTGTCTCGCCGATCGGCATTCCTCAAGGTTTATTGAATAACGCGAGCAATCTCTATCCGACCAACCCGCACGTCGCAATCGCGCAGCAAACCATCGCCAACCGGCAGCCACAGGGCCCGAGGCAGCCTCCTTCACCTGGAAGCATGACGCCTCCTCGGATGCCGAGGCACGAGCTTATTCCGCCTCCCGGGGTATCGGGAGTCCCCCGGACGCCGAACGAAATCGTTCATAGGGCACCTCCGGGACGGTTTCAGAGCGATCACCAGCCTATGATCCAACCGGGCCAAGGTCCGGTTCAACAGCAACCACGTCTCCAATATCGGTTCGACCAATCCTTGGGAGCACCAGGGGGAGGTCATAGATCCGGAGGTGGGAGGCCGTGAAGGGCTCGATTACGATTACTATCGTGGCGAGTCTCTGCCTTATCGATGGGCTGGTCGTCATCAGCGCGCAAGCGGTTGCCGCAGAAGATACCAGGACACGGGCCGAACGGTCGTTCGATCAGCTCAAGACTTACCAGGAAGGGAAAGCAGCGGACAAGCCTTCCTCGGTCAGCCAAGCAGCTGAAGTCGGCCATGGCGCATATCCTTCAAACCAATACTGGGTCGGCAGGGGTCAGG
>JAICUC010000011.1 GCA_025936075.1 Nitrospira sp.
CGCTGGGATATCGCAGACGCTTTCCGTACAGCGCGCGCATCAGCGGATAGAGCAGATTGTTCACCAACGTGCCTTCATACCGGTGCCTCCGGAACAGGGGGACGACGAAATCCATGCCGTCGTGATAGACCGGACGACCCAGCAGCTCAATCCACTGGGGAGACAACGAGCGCAGGTTGCCCTCGATGATGAGGCAAACTTTTGCTTGGAGCGACTGCGCCGTCTCACACAGACGGCGGACATCGTCAGCTCGTCCCGAGAGACCGGAATCCGCCCCAAGACTTGCATAATGTCCCACCGCACCGGGGACGATGCGGACGGCGACCTGCCCTTCGGCAAGCCGTTCGACGATCTCCGGCGTGCCGTCTTGAGACCCGCCGTCGTAATTCACGATCATCACCGAGGCGCCGTCGAAGAATCGCTGCAGCCCTTCGATGATGCTCTTCACCACCTGCTCGATCGTCCCGGCGTTGTTCAAGGTCAACAAGCCCACGACGACATCGGCAGTCACAGCCTGCTCGGGGATGCGCTCGGCTGATTCATTCATGACTGACTCGTCGGTCATCGGTATAACCGTGAAGCGTGAACCGAGAATCGTGAGGCGCTGATTCGAACAGTGCTTCGGCGACTCATTGATACTACGATATCTTCACGACTCAGCACGCATAACTCAGAACTTCCTCCGTCACTGCGGCGACATGATCTTGAGCAATGTAAGGAAATCGCCCAATTGTCGGGTGATGAGGAAATTCCGGCGCACATGTTCCCGCCCCACTGCTCCCATGCGGGTGACCAATCCAGGATTATTCAATAAATGACGGAGGCGGAACCCGGCTCCTTCCGCGGAATGAACGACATATCCCGTCACTTCGTCGATGATTTGCGCCGCGATCCCTTCAGCATTGCCTCCGACCACCGGCTTCCCTTTCCACATCGCTTCCGAGACCGTCACGCCGAACCCTTCTTTAAGCGATTTCTGGAGCACGATTGTAGCGATCCGTTGCAGCGCATTGATTTCCAGATCGGCTTCCGGCGGCAATTGCACCAGATGAATATCAGGATCCCGTCCCGCCGCCTCGCGCGCTTCGGCCAGCACCGCTTCACCCTCCGGGTCGTGCATGACCCCGGACCCGGCAAGCACCAATCGGCAATCGTGATGCTTCTTGACGATGCGATAGGCCTGAATGGCGCCGAGCGGATCCTTGAACCGCTCGAACTTTGCCACCTGCAGAATGATCGGTTTGGTTCGCGGGATACCCAGCCGATCCACGATCTGATTGATTTCGGATCTGCTCATCTCTCGATTCTTCGGGCTCAGCGGATCGATCGAGGGATACACGAGAAACTTCGGAATCGGCAGCCGTTGCGCGAACCCAGACAGCGAAAAGATGGCCGCATCGTATTTTAAAGCATACCGCCGCAAAAACGTCCAGGCGCGCCGTTGCGGCTGAGACAGATCCAGGTGACAGCGCCACAGCCACGCCCCGCTCGTCCGATACTCCACCATACCGGCCGGCTGATGATCGTGGATCATGACCATGTCGGCTTCCAGATTCAGCGCCTTGGCGTTGCGCTCATTGATCTCCCGAAAGGTCTGGTACATGTCCTCGGTGATTTTCTCGTCTCGTCCTTGCAAGGCGTCGGTGAGCCGTTTCACGACCGCAAAGAACTCCTGCGTCCCCGCAATAACCTCCCAACGAGCCTCGACGCCTAACGCCGTCATCATCGGCACCAACCGCCGCAAGAGCTCCGCCGCCCCTCCACCATACCGAACCGCGCTCACATGCACGACGCTTCGCCCCTTGACCAGGTCGCTCAGGCGATACAGGAAGTCGACCGTTCCCTTCGGCGACACTTCCCGGTATTCGTCGAGCGCGGTGGTCATCGTGCTGTCTTCCTTCGCCGGCTTATCCCCGTCCGCTGGTGTCAAATGGCGCTCCATTCAAGGTTGTAGGTGCTGTCCCAGGCTCGGACCGCCGGCAGGCTGAACCAATAGGAACCGTACGGACCGAGAGTGAGCACATAGGGATGGTCCCCGATCTGCGGAAAACGCGAACCTCCGAACAGTTCGATCGGAACGATACCCTTGAATCGGGCCAGATTCAGTTCCACGGCCTGCGCCGACTCCGCCAAATTATGGACGAGGAGCACGGTCTCTTCTTCGTAAATCCGCAGATAAGCCAGGATCTTCTCGTTCGACGGCGTCAAGAATTCCAACGTGCCCCGTCCGAAAACCTTGTGCCGCTTGCGAATGGCGATCAGGCGGCGCATCCAATGGAGCAGTGAATGCGGCGTCTGCTTTTGCGTATCCACATTGATCGATTGGTAGCCGTAGACGGGATCGGTCACGAGCGGAAGAAACAACTTCGCGGGATCCGCCTTGGAGAATCCGGCGTTCCGGTCCGCGGTCCAATGCATCGGCGTCCGTACACCGTTGCGGTCGCCCAAATGAATGTTGTCGCCCATGCCGATCTCATCGCCGTAATAGATGATCGGGGTGCCCGGCAAGGTGAACACGATGCTGTTGAGCAATTCGATCTTGCGTCGGTCGTTTTCGAGCAACGGCGCGAGACGGCGGGCGATGCCGATGTTACGGCGCGCCTGGGGATCGCGGGCATAGGCGTAATACATGTAATCACGTTCTTCTCCTGTGCACATTTCCAACGTCAATTCGTCATGATTCCGGAGAAAGAGACACCATTGGCAATTCGGCGGAATCGGCGGCGTATGTTTGAACATATCAAGAATGGGCCGGCGGTCCTCGCTGCGCAATCCCATGAACAGGCGCGGCATCAGCGGGAAATGAAAGGCCATGTGAAATTCGTCGCCGTTCCCGAAATAAGGACGCACGTCGCTCGGCCACTGGTTGGCTTCCGCCAGGAGAATTCTGGTGCTGTACCGGTCGTCGATCCGTTTCCGGATCTCCTTCAGATACGCATGCGTCTCGGGCAAGTTCTCGCAGATCGTGCCTTCGCGCTCGAACAAGTAGGGCACTGCGTCGCAGCGGAATCCGTCGAGCCCCTGATCCAGCCAAAACTCCATGACTTTCAGCATCGCCTCCCTGACCGCCGGATTGTCGTAGTTCAGGTCCGGTTGATGGCTGAAGAACCGGTGCCAATAGTACGCCTGCGCCTCGGCATCCCAGGTCCAATTGGATTTTTCCGTATCCACGAAGATAATGCGCGCTTTCGTGTATTTCTGATCCGTCTCGCTCCAGACATAGTAATCCCGCGTCGGGGCCTGCGGCGACCGGCGAGCTTCCTGAAACCACGCATGCTGATCGGACGTGTGATTCAACACCAGATCGACGATGACACGCATGCCGCGCTGATGAGCCGCATCGAGCAGCCGGCGGAACACTTCGGTGGAGCCGTACGAAGGCGCAATGGTGGTGAAATCAGACACATCGTAGCCGTCGTCCCGCAACGGCGACGGATAAAACGGCAACAGCCAGAGACAGTCCACTCCCAGCCACTCGAGATAATCGAGCTTCTCGATCAGGCCGGCGAAATCCCCGATGCCGTCGTCATTGCTGTCGTAGAAAGCCCGCACGTGCAGCTCATAGAACACCGCGTCCTTGTACCAGAGGGGGTCTTGGTTCAGCATGACCGGATTACTGAATGTGATGATCCGGCGATCTGTTGAGCGATCATCCGATGGTTCAATTCAACAGAACGATAGATCATGAGATCAAAAGATTCTCCACTATGGTTTTGCCAGGAATTCGTCGCACGCTGTGATGAGGCTCGACCGCAGACGCTCGAGGCTTCCCAAGTATGGATTGATGGAGCGAATGCAATCCGCCAATTCATGCAAGCCCAGGCCGGATCTGATCCAGGCTGAGAAGTCGCTTTCTTCGCGCCCCAACCGGAAATGCGCTTCAAACATATGGAAATAGATCGCGCTGACATCGACTTCCGACACCGCCTGTCGAAATTCCGCCAGAGATCTCGCTTCCAGGCCGATCGGCACCTCCAGAATCCTGGAGCGCTTGAAATGAAACGGCTCGCCGAACACCACACGGGGAATAATGGACATCCGCGACAGATGGTCGTCGATGATCGAAATAATCTCTTCCCGAAGGTCCTCCAGGTTCGGATAGTCGAATGGATCGACCACGGCGAGCCGTTCGCCCAGCACATGGTCTCCGACCTGCATCACGACCCATTGGGAAAAATCATTCGGATAGGCCCGCTCGATGAAGCGATGCCGGAGAAAATAACTATGGGTATGAAAATGGATGGAATCGAGTGGGATCTCTTCGACGAGTTCGGCAAGTTCTTTTTCATCCTCCGCCTGTTGGCCAAGGATTTCCTGCACCTCGCTGCACCCGATGAATGTAAATGTGGAATCGGAGATCGTATGGCCGGTCCGCTGAGTCATCATGAGATATAGATCGTTAGCCAGATAATTTGAGGCGCATTCTTACGATTCATGATCTGTTCGCGGTGAATCCAGCCGGAAACGTGCGATATATGTCAACATTAAGATTACGCCTTCCTGTCCTGAACCGCGATACTACCAGAATGTGGTAACTCACGCGCCAGAAAGCTGGCGAACTACGCAGACCATGCTTCTCTAAACAGCATGTTCTACTCAATGTCATGGAGTAATCCTCATTTGTCAAGCGACCAGGAACTGAGCGCTGTGGCTGTGACGAGCCAAATGGCAGGCCAGCTTAACTCTTTCTCCAAGCTGGTACAGCTCGGGAAAGCTCTACATTGCACAGAGATGCGTGAGATCATGCTTCAACTCTCCGCATCCGTACCGGATTGATCAGGGATGCCGCAGGCTGGAACGCTTGTCGAAGTCACGTCTTGCAATACGACCACAGCATCGACCTGCCCGCCCTTCTCGTTTCGTCAAACGGTTGACCAGCCGGTATGGCAAAGATCCCGACAACAAAACGCAGAATGTCAGGCACGGCGTCGATGACAGTCAACTCGACCGGTTGGTGCGACTTCCTTCGCAAAAGGATGCCCAATCCTGCTGCCTCGCTCGCCCACCCGGACCTGGCCCACTCTGCTAACGGGACGAACGTGGCGGGTCCACGACGTGCCGGCTTGCGGCGGGCGTGTCCGGTATTGATAGGAGTTACGGCCACACGCTTCTCATACGCGGCAACCAAGGCGGCCGTATCCACCGCCATTACGACTTGAGGTCGCGGTTCACAGGCAGCCTTCTGACGATTGAGGCGATTCACATTGAGCCAGAAGAACACGCGCGCATTGATCATGGCATACCAATCGGCTGGTTCCATGTCACAGAGGCATTGCGCCAATGCGGTTGGCGGCATCGGGCATTGGTCGCGAATCTGCACTCCATTGCGTAGTTCCGTATGTGTCAGCCGCTGCGTCCTCATCAGTCGATCTCGATCCGACATGGTCAGTCCTGCTACTTCCATCAACCGGCCGGCAGACAGCAACCCATGGCGTCGGATCGACGGCCAATTGGCGGCTTCCGCCAAATGGTAGATTCGATCCGGCAGTTTCATATTGCAGTTCTCAATGATCGGAGCTCAACGCAATGATTGCGAATCGAATGCAGTGTTACTTCGTCCGCCGCTTGACGGCATACCCATAGGGGGTCGGCCATGAAGGCTCCTCTCCGAGCTCTTGTTGCGCCTTGAGTGCCCAGTACGGCTCCCTGAGCAGTTCCCGAGCGACGAACACCAGATCGGCATCACCGCCGGTTACGATCTCATCGGCATGGTGAGGTTCAGTAATCATCCCGACCGCACCGGTCTTGATGGCGGCCTCGTCCCGAATCTTTCGAGCGAACGGAACTTGGTATCCCTTAGTCACCGGGATACGTGCCTTGGGAACCAACCCCCCGGAGGAGACGTCGATGAGATCGACGCCGAGGTCTTTCAAATGCCCGGCCAGGACCACCGATTGCTCGACATCCCATCCCTCGTCTACCCAGTCGGTGGCTGAAATCCGGACAAACAGGGGAAGTTCCGCCGGCAACAGTTGACGCAGGTGTTCGGCGACTCGGAGCAAAAACCGCATCCGGTTCTCCAGACTCCCACCATAATGGTCTGTCCGACGATTACTCAAGGGTGACAGGAACTCGTGCAGCAGATACCCGTGGGCCGCGTGGATCTCGACCACCCTGAATCCCGCCAGCATGGCCCGGCGAGCAGCTACCTCGAAAGCGGTGATAACTTCATCGATACCGGCCTCGTCGAGAGGCATCGGGGTCGGGTCACCGTCATTGAATGGGATCGGACTAGGACCGAGGACGGTCCAACCGCCCGCCTCAGGTGTCTTAAGGCTCGCTCCTCCCTTCCAAGGCGGCTCACAACTGGCCTTCCGTCCGGCATGCGCCAACTGAATGCCGGCAACCGCTCCTTGGGAATGCACGAACCGAGCAATGCGCGCGAGCGGCTCGATATGCTGATCCCCCCAGATCCCCATATCTCCGGGCGAAATCCTGCCGTCAGGGGTGACGGCCGTGGCCTCGACCATCACCAGCGCCGCCCCGCCGACGGCACGGCTTCCGAGGTGGACTAGGTGCCAATCGCTTGCGAGTCCATCCGTAGCGACATACTGGCACATAGGAGACATCGCGATCCGGTTTCGAAGCGTAATGCCCCGGATCGTCAGCGCGCTCAGCAGATCGACTTCCGGAACTTCTCGGTCGTGATCCGTACTGGCGGGACATCCGTGAGCCGTCATATGAGAAACTTCCTGATCCGCTTGATTGGATATGGATTTATTCATCGTCTACTCTCCATGGAATAATGCCGATAGCTACGGTCTCTATTTGTCTCATAGAAATTGCCGAAATCGTTTCTCATCTGGTTCATTGGTCACGAGGACGTTGGATGCTGACACGAAAACTGTACCCGTGACGCTCGAAGCCCAGTGACTCGTAGAAAGCGTGGGCCGCTCACGCTTCAGATTTGAGGAAAGCGAGGCCTTATAGCACCCTTTTTTGCGAGCCACTTCAAGTGCATGGTGGATCATCATTTTCCCGACGCCGCGACCCTGCCATGCTGGATCGACCGCCACGTCGTCGATGACGGCAGATGGCGTTCCCAAATGGCCCAGATTATCCATGATAAGCAGAGCGAACGTACCCACAATTTGGTCGTCGCAAACCGCGACGTAGATCGTGTAGTGGGGGTAGCGCGTCATGCGTTTGAAGATGCGCTCCGCCTCAGATACAGAAAGCACCTTCCCATCATCTAAATCCGGCTGTGCATAGAGACGGAGTATTTCGGAAAGATCGGCCTTGGACGCCGCACGGCAAGAAAGTACATCGTTCATGCGGCTAACTCTTTGCTATGCCAATGACCAAGACTCAGCCACGCCGACGGCGCACCCACCCTCCACGAGATACAACGTCATGAGCGCAGTCTTGCCACGGGTCAGAATGGTTCTCAACAGCGTGCTCTCTGAAATGGGTATTCGCGACAGGCTAGACACACCCTTCCAACTCCAGGAGGGCGCGTTTTTTCGCCAAGCCTCCGGCATAGCCGGTAAGTGAACCGTTCGAGCCGACGATGCGATGGCAGGGCACAATGATGCTGATCGGGTTGCGGCCGGTGGCTGCACCAGCCGCTCGCGCGCTCCCGGGATAACCTGCGCGCTCCGCCAGTTCGCCATACGCGATGGTTTGACCGAATCGGACGCCCGCAATCGCCTTCCACACCGCGCGCTGGAACGGTGTGCCCTGCGGCGAGACTTCGACTGTAAACCGGGTCCGTTTGCCGTCGAAATATTCCGACAGCTCCCGCTTGGCCTGACGTAACGGCTCATGCCTGTCGGCGCGTTTCCACTTCTCGTCGATACGGGGATGATATTTCTGCCCGGCGAAATAGACGCCCGTCAACGCGCGGTCATCGGCAACCAACAATATGCGCCCACGGGGACTGTGATAATAGTCGTAGTACAACATGATTATTCCTTGGTCAGTGAATGCCAGAGCTGCATCACGGCATACGCGCGCCACGGCCGCCAGGCTTCACCGGCTTCGAGCACGCGGCGCGGATTCTTCTCCTTCATCGCCTTCATGACACCCAAATCGGTATGAGGAAATGCATCCGGCCATGCCAGCGCCCGCATGGCGATGTACTGCGTCGTCCACTCCCCTACGCCTGGCAGCGTACGCAGCCGTTCCAGTGACGCGTGGAGATCCGTGTGAGGCGTTAAGATCACATCGCCGTCCGCTACGGCACGCGCGAGCGCGATCACGGTGCGTGCGCGCGCCGCCGGCATGCCTAAGCGCGCGATGAGATCGACCGCGACGCCGGCCACACGAGCCGCAGAGGGGAATATCGTCGTCAGTGCCTCAAACGGCGTCTCGATCGGATCTCCGAGCGCGGCGGCAAAGCGGCCCGCGATGGTGCGTGCGGCGGCAACGGTCACCTGTTGCCCGATAATCGCCCGTATTGCGACTTCGAATCCATCGAACGCTCCCGGGACGCGCATGCCGGGACGACGCTGCGCCAGTTCACCCAACACGCCCGCTACTTCGGTCGGATTGCAAGAGAGATCCATGAGCGCTTTGATACGCGCAAGCAATGGAGGCAGAACCCTGGCGAGAGATGAAGAGACGACGACATGCAACGCCGGCTTTTTTGAGACAATCCGATCTCGATCCATCCCGTATGATCCTTGTCTTCTACTGTCACACGCACCGTGCGGCGGTAACAGATACCATCCAGCATCTCGACACCGGCAACTGCCCTTGTACCGAGAAACGTCCGCATCGCCGGCCAGTCATAGGGCGGGCGGAAACTGAGCTCGAAGCTCAAGGCATCGGCGACCGGCATCGCCTTATCATGTGCACGCTGTCGCAACTGCCCAGGTTGCAAGCGATATCGTTGTCTGAAGAGCGCGTTGAAGCGCCGCAGGCTCCCAAAGCCACTCGCGAATGCGACTTCGGTGGCCGGCAGACCGGTGTCGGTGAGGAGGCGCTTAGCGAGAAGCAGACGCTGCGTCTGAGCGAATTCGACGGGTGAGACGCCGAACTCGGCGCCGAACACTCGGCGCAAATGCCGATCGGTAATACCGAGACTCGATGCGACGTCTCCCAATCCGTCAGAGTCTAGCGCACGGTCTTCGATCATGCTCGCGGCGGCCTGCGCCATGCGAGTGGTCGCATCCACGCTCGCATTGCCCGGTGCCAGTTCAGGACGGCAACGCAGACAAGGCCGGTAGCCGGCTACTTCCGCCGCTGCGGCGCTCGGATAGAAGCGGCAGTTCTCCAATCTGGGCGGCTTCACGGTACAGACCGGTCGACAATAGATGCGCGTGGATGAGACCGCGACAAAAAAACGTCCGTCGAAACGCGCATCGCGCGCCCGTAGCGCACGATAGCATGTGACAGAATTCAGCATCATGGGTGTCATTATAGCGACGGCGAACGGAGGTATGCTCGCCATTTTCGGACATGATGACCCGTTATCCTAAACTGTGAAAACGTACGAGCAGCACGTTATAGCCGGCCGCGGCCGGTTCGTTCACTTCAATCCCCATCGCCGCACCGGGACAACCATCGCGCACAATGTGTGCCTTAAGGAACCTCATGACCTCACCGATTCATCACCCGAACGCCGTGACCTTACCACTGTGTAAATCATAGACGGCGCCGACGACCTTCAGCGTTCCTTTCTTCACCGAACCGGCCACGATCGGCTCCAGACGCTTGAGCCGCTCCACCCCCTGTTCGACGTTGGCTTTGATGGCATTATCGAGCATGTTACCCGGCTTACCTTTTACAGCTGCCACGGCCGGCCTGATCAGATCGACAAGATTGCCGATGGAGCCTGGCAGAGCATCCTTGTCATCAATATGCTTGATGGCAGCCTTGACCGCGCCGCATTGGCTATGACCTAACACCATGATCAGCCGTACATCGAGTTCAGCCACCGCATACTCGATGCTTCCTTTCACTGTAGCGCCCGAACCGGTGATCACGTTTCCTGCCACGCGGACCACGAACAGATCTCCCACACCCTGATCGAAAATCAATTCAGGCGCAACCCGTGAGTCCGCACAGCAGACAATAGCGGTAAGGGGCGCCTGTCCCTCTGCAAGCGGCATGAAGTCCTCCGGCCTCCGACGCGGATGAGCAAGTTCACCTCCCATAAACCGCTTATTGCCTTCAAGCAATTGAGTCAACACCGTATCCGCGTCCCGCTCTCCCCTCGGCGGGGCGGCTGCCCGCCCAATCGTCGAAAGGGCGAGACCGGCCGCGCCGGCCGCTAATCCGGAAAGTCGCATGAACTCACGTCGGGACACCGGTTTCTGAACTTGCATGACAGGCCTCCTTCGAAATCAGTAGTCAAGTTCATCACCCTTTCAGTTCGGCAACATCAGGCATTCTGTCTGCTGAAGAAGAACCGATTTCTTTTCAATGGTGAAGTTTACAAACGTTCGCAAATTGAGATTTCGTTTTCTCCCTTCCAAAAGACTCGTACAGGCAAGAACATGTCCCTAGTTGGAATAAATCGTGTGTGATGCGGCGCGATATTCTGAGATCCAGCGGTGGTTAATGCAACTCCTTTTCCTGTCGCTGTAAGGATCGGACAACATTCCTGAAGAACGCGCGTAGTCGCTGCGCGTGTTCCATTCCGCGCCGGTCTCAATGGCGAGAGCGGCCAAGTACGTTCAGCACCGGATCGGAAACTCCGAAAGCCGCATCCGATCTGAGAATATGGTTCAGCCACGCAATAGGCATATTGATGTCAAAAACGGCCCCTACCACTGAGGTCTCTTCCATGCGAGTAACGACGCCTGATGATAATCGGCAAGTCAGCTTGTCGACTTCAACCATTCCAACAGCTATCGTATGCGGCTGGAGGTGCCCCATGAAATATCTGTTGCTGGTCCACCACAACGAAGACACGTTTAGCCAGATTCCTGAAATCAAGCGGAAGGAAATGCTTGCCGAATCAATTCAGCTCTGTCATCAGCTCGACGGGAAAGGGCAATACGTCCATGCGTCCCCGCTGCAGCCTGAGGCGACAGGAATCGCCGTTCGGGTGCGCAACAGCAAGGCAACGGTCACCGATGGGCCGTTTGCCGAGACAAAAGAGCAGCTCGCCGGCTACTTTCTCATCGAAGCACAGGATCGGGATGACGCCGTTCGTATCGCCACGCTGGTGCCGGGTGCTCGTATTGGGACAGTTGAGGTCAGGCCGGTAAGAGAAATCACCGGCCTGCCTGGTGAAGAGGAGCGACCACGGCTTCAAAAGCATCCGGCGCAGTCATAATAGGCTGATGGGGGTTTCACCAGTTGGAAGACTGCTTCCCAAATCGGATAATGAAATAATAAGATCAGGTCTCGCAATACGACAATGGCGTTGGTTTTGAAGCATTGTGAGAAATCAAGACCTGATTCCCAACCAGATTCCGGTCTTCTTCCAATTTTCGATGGTCGTTCCATCGGCGTGGTCCTTGGAGTTCTTGCCATTTCCAGTGTTGCGATGGCAGTTTTCGCAGCGCCGTCCGGCAAGCCGGAGCAGGCAAATGAGCAAGAGCTCTATTTCGATGTGGATGATCTGAACCGGGTTAAAGGGGCCAAACCGGATTCCTTCGTCACGCCACGGGCCACATTGGAATATTTCATCTTGTCGTCGCGCGACGGTGATTTCAAACGCGCCTCGCAGGCGCTCAACCTCAACCACATTTCGGAAGAACAGCGAGCGAACAGCGCACCCGCCCTGGCTCAGAAATTCTTCTATGTGTTCAGCGAGAAACTCCACATTAATGTCAGAGACATTCCGGATCGACCCGACGGCGAACTCGATCCCAAGGGAGAGCAAGACCAGCCTGGTGCCGAAAAACCCAGACGTAGCATCAAGATCGGCGCAATCGGCTCGGAGCTATGGGATGTCGAAGTGCGGCTTGAGCGGTTCAAGGCTCCGGACACGCCGCCGATCTGGTTGTTTTCGCCTCGGACGGTGGAGAATATCGAGCGGTTGTATCAGGCGCACGGCCCAGGCCCGCTCATGCGCTATCTTCCCACGTTTGCCATCCTAGGAATCGTGAAGAACGACCCCCTCTGGCATTGGAGCATTCTGATTGTCTTGGCGGCGTTTGCCGCCGCGAATGGATGGATTGTTCAGAGATTGGTCGGATCGCTCAAGCGATGGCGATCTTCGCGGCGGGCAGTCGCGTTGGGCGATGCGGCAGCCGGCCCGGCGGCGTTCCTGGCGGCAGGAATTGCATTTCATGTCGTGACGTTTCGGCTGCTCTCTCTGCCGGGCCGAATCACGCAAAACCTGTATCCCATTGTCGGCCTGTGGATCGTGGCGACCGCTACGTGGTTGGCGGTTCGCGCCATGCGGACAATGACGGATGTGTCAAGCCATGCCTATTCGGGGAAAATCCATTTAGAGGAAGAAGGCGGCGCGCGCAGCCGGATCACGCGGCTTTCCGTGGTCAAGCACGTGTTGACGTTTATTGTGATCTGCATAGGGCTGGCGTTCGGATTTTGGCAATTCAATCTCTTTGAAAACCTCTCTCTTTCGCTGTTGGCTTCAGCCGGCGTGGCCAGTGTCATTCTCGGCGTGGCCTCTCGTGAGGTGCTGGGGAATATCATGGCCGGAATTCAAATAGCGCTCACTCAGCCGGCCAGCATCGGCGACAGCATTCTGTTCGAGGGACAGTGGGGCTCAGTCGAGGAGCTCACCTATACCTACATTACGATTCGGACATGGGATGCCCGGCGTATCGTCGTGCCGCTGTCCTACTTTATTTCTCATCCGTTCGAAAACTGGTCGATGAAATCGGCGCACACGGTTCAGCCGATTTATCTCTATGTGGACTATACGATTGATGTCCAAACCGTCCGGTCGAAATTTCACGACCTCGTCAATGAATGCAAGGACTGGGACGGACCGGCGGACTCCGTCCTCGACGTCACGGGCGTCAAAGAAGATACGATGGAATTGCGCGCGTTATGCAGCGCAAAGGATCCGCCGACAGCATGGCGACTGCAGTGCCGTCTGCGTGAGGAACTGATCGCCTTCATTCGAGATCTGGAAGGCGGTCGATTCCTTCCGAAACACCGGTTGGCGTGGCAGCCGGAGGGCGACCGGCAAGCCGTCGCGCAGCAGGCACCGCGCGCGGGGAAGTCGGATACGAAGGCGGGACCGTGACCGTACAGCACCTCAGCCAGATCACCTTTCATGATCCTCGACCGAATAGGCCGGAGGCCTCCGGGAGCCCGGTGGAATGCCCTCTTGAGCCGCGGCAAACTGATACGTCATACTACACCGCACCTATGGACTCGATTTCCGCATCGCCTTGCGACACACTGATGGAGCGGCACCAGGCGCTATTGGAAGTTGCGGAAGCGATCTCTGTGCATCGCGACCTCCATGAACTCTTTCGAGATCTCGTTCAACGGCTCCCCCGCGTGGTGCATGTGAATTTCGTGTCTCTCTCATTGCATGACCCGATGCGCAACCATATCCGTCTCCAAACCATTCAAGCGAACGTGCCGGCTGAGCTCCTGGGCGGCCATGAGGAGCCGATCGATGAGACTCCAGCCGGCTTGGTTTTCCTCACACAACAGCCGGTCCTCGTGCCGAACCTGACCGACGAACATCGTTGGCCGAAGGTCCTTTCCCGTATGCAGGAGGACGGCGTCAATTCATTTTGCGTCGTTCCCTTGACCACCGCCGTACGACGACTGGGCGCCATGGGATTTTCGAGCCTGCGGAAGGAAGCCTACAGCGAGTCGGACGTGGAATTTTTCCGGCAGGTCGGGAAACAGGTCGCGGTGGCGGTCGATAACGTCCTGCACCATCAGGATCTGGCCCATGATCGGGATCGGCTGCGCCTGCTGCTGGAGGTCACGGAATCCATCGCGTTACACCATGACGCGGACCGCCTGCTGCACGATCTTGCGCAGCGGCTTCCCCGCATCGTGCCCTTCGACTACATCAACATCGTGTTGCATGATCCGGCCAAGGAAGTCATGCGCCTCCGATTGTTAGTGACGTCGATACCCGCTACGATCAAACCGGGGCTCGAATTGCCGATTGAGGAATCCCCCGGCGGTCTTGTCTGGAAAACACAGCACCCCTTGACCGTGCCCGACGTCGCGCATGAGGATCGCTTCCCCCAATTGATCACGATGCTGCGAGAGAACGGCGTGCAGTCGTTCTGCGCCGTGCCGCTGACCACCGCAAATCAACGCCTCGGCGCCTTGGGATTCGGCAGCCTGGAGCGCCGAACCTACGAAGCATCCGAGATCGAATTCATGCACCAAGTCGCGAAGCAGGTGGCCATCGCCGTCGAGAACGCATTGAACTACGAACGAGCGCAGTCCACTCAATCGCAACTCACCCGTGAGCGTGACCATCAACGGTTGCTGCTTGAAGTGAATAATGCCGTCATCAACCATCTGAATCTCAATGACTTGTTCACGGCCGTCAGTGGGTGCTTGAGAAAAGTGATTCAGCACGACGGGTCCAGCCTGCTGCTTTGCGACGAAGAGACCGGCGCATGGCGCATTCATGTGTTGGATTTCCAGAGGAATGAAAGTTTCATCGAGGAAGGAACCATGGAGGAGAGTACGGAATCTCCGTCCTGCCTCGCCATTAACACGGGCAAAGCCGCGCTGTTTAGAGAGCACGATCTGAAAGAGATGGCGCTCTCTTCACCTTGCGCGCAAAATCTTCTTGATCGCGGAGTGAAATCGTTCTGCTCTTTGCCGCTCCTTGCGCACAAACGTGCGCTCGGCGCATTGAACGTGGGGCGACGAAGGGACGACGGTTTTACATCGGAGGATGTCGAGTTGCTCAGCCAGGTCACGCAACAAGTCGCCATCGCGGTCGAGAACGCTTTGGCGTATAAGCAAATTGCCCAGCTCAAGGATAAGCTAACGGAAGAAAAACTGTACCTTGAAGAAGAAATTCAGACGGACTACAACTTTGAGGAAATTGTCGGCGAAAGTCGTGCCCTCATGCAGGTCCTCAAGCAGGTCAAAACGGTCGCCCCCACCGATTCTACGGTCTTGATTCTGGGTGAGACAGGCAGCGGGAAAGAGCTCGTCGCCCGAGCGCTCCACAATCTGAGCAACCGGCGTGAACGCACGTTTGTGAAATTGAATTGCGCCGCGATCCCGACCGGCCTACTTGAAAGCGAATTATTCGGGCACGAAAAAGGGGCCTTTACCGGTGCGATTGCGACCAAGGTCGGCCGGTTTGAATTGGCCGACCGGGGAACGCTGTTCCTCGACGAAGTCGGAGAAATTCCCCTGGAACTCCAGGTCAAGCTGCTCCGGGTGCTGCAGGAGCAGGAATTCGAACGGCTGGGCGGCACTCGCACCATCCGCACGAATGTGCGGGTCGTCGCGGCCACGAATCGCGACCTCGCTCACATGGTGGAGGAACAGAAGTTCCGCAGTGATCTTTACTATCGACTCAAGGTCTTCCCGGTCACCGTTCCGCCCCTGCGGGAACGTCCTGATGATATCCCATCGCTGGTTCGGCACTTCGCGCAGAAGTTCTCCCAACGAATGAAAAAACACGTCGAGACGATTCCATCCGAGGCCATGAAGGCATTGCAAAATTATTCCTGGCCCGGCAACGTGCGCGAACTGGAAAACTTCGTCGAGCGAGCCGTCATTCTGACGCATGGATCGGATCTCTATGTATCGCTGGCTGAACTAAAACGAACACCGAGTCACGCGGAGCATTCCGGGGCCGTCACCCTCGAACAGGCCGAGCGCGAACATATTCTCAGAACCTTGCGCGAGTCGAGTTGGATCATCGGCGGAACCGCGGGCGCCGCGGCAAAGCTCGGTATGAAGCGGACTACTCTCCAATCCAAGATGCAGAAACTCGGGATTGCCCGCCCTCGCTAATGCTGGCCTTTCGGCAAACGCCGAGATATCGACAGATGTCTTTCGTCACAAGCGGCTCACCCCTTTCAACTGCTTCCCTCTAATTCATCCGGATTCACATATTTGTTCCGCACTTAGAGATGCGCAATTTCAGTACATGTCCTTGGAACGATCGTTGCCATCGCTTAGAACATCACTGAACGCTTGATGCGATTGCGCTCTGCATTGAGAGGTGTTGTCGATGAGGAGTCGTTGCCATGAAAGTATTTGTCGCAGGCAGTACCGGAGCCATCGGTAAGATTCTTGTGCCGCAACTGGTTGAGAATGGGCATGAGGTGGTCGCACTCGTTCGTGACGATCGAAAGGCCGACGCGCTCCTAGCCGTGGGTGCAACGGTTGCCGTGGCCGATGCGCTCAACAAGGAGGAGTTGACGGCGGTCATCAGGAAGGCCGAGCCGGAAGTCATCATTCATCAGCTGACGGCCCTCGCTCATGTCGGCAACTTTAAGAAGCTTGACGATGAGTTTGTGCTGACGAATCGCTTCCGTACCGAGGTCACGGACACCCTGCTCCAGGCGGCGCGTCTGACGGGAACCCGCCGGTTTATTGCACAGAGCTTCTGCGGATGGCCGTTCGCGCGTGAAGGCGGACCGGTCAAGACGGAACAGGACCGGCTCGATCCGACCCCGCCCATGAGCTTCTGCAAGACCTTAGCGGCGATCCAGTATTTGGAAGATACAGTTCGAAAGACCGTGGACCTCCAAGCCCTTGCTCTGCGTTATGGGTTCTTCTATGGACCAAGCACTGGGATTGCGAAAGATGGACCGGTTATCAAACTTGTCCGCAAGCGAATGTTGCCGATTGTCGGCGATGGGGCCGGTATCTGGTCATTCATCCATATTGGCGATGCGGCTCGCGCGACGGTCGCCGCCATTTCGGGCGGAAATCCTGGAATTTACAACATTGTCGACGATGAACCGGCTCCTGTCGCGACTTGGCTTCCGGCGCTTGCCCGCGCCGTAGGGGCGAAGCCGCCCTATCGAGTGCCGATTTGGCTTGGCAAACTGGCCATCGGTGAGGGCGGTGTGTCGATGATGACCCAGATTCGTGGCGGATCAAACGCCAAGGCGAAGCATGAGTTTGGATGGGAACCAACGTATCAGACTTGGCGGCGGGGTTTCGTCGAAGGGCTCGGCTAGTCTCTTTCGCCACCCCAATGACATATCAAAAGAACGGTTCTGAACCGGAACCCCGTCCAATTAGTTCGGCACAGAAACGGTGATCTTATGGACGCTAAAACTTCAGAAGTTGCAAGAATACAACATATCGGGTGGCCGACCGGCATCATCGGCGGGCTCCTCCTCGTCAGTTTCGGATTGGAGTTGCTCGCGCGTCAAGTGTTCGGGCAGACGGATGTGGGCACTCTGCTCTGGGCGCTCTATTTGGGTTTCTGGGGTTTTGTCTTGAGTACGGCCGGCCTCCTGCTTCTCGTCACACGCTGGCTGATACTCTGGCGACGAGCTCGAGCGGACAGGCTAGCTATGCACCGAGAGGCTTTTAGCGAGCCGAACAACTGTCGCACCGAGGAACCCTTGTCGGCAGGTCCTTCAGACGGCTTCAGCAAGGCGGACTCCTGTCGAGCTTGATCAATCGACATGAGGAGCACCATAATCGTAAGGAGGCTGGTGCTTACATGAACGGTGATCACTCGATGCGTAGCGCAAAATCGGTGAAAGGCTCGGAGGATTCCGCCACGATTGCCGAAACACCTCATCACCTCTTGGTCACCGGCGGATCGCGCGGCATCGGTGCGGTTATTGCCAAGCGGCTCATCACCGTCACAGGATTGCATCGACGGAGGTTATGCCGCCTGACCTCGTTGGCACTCGTATCGAATGAATCGACGAGGCTTGCCGTGCAGAGAGAGGAAATATGCCCCCTCGCTTAATGATCTCGATGGCGTGTGACGCGGATCACTGATTGATGGAGTCAAACCGGGAGGCTATCCTGATGAGAGCGATTCGATTCCATGGGAGCGGAGGGTCGGAATCACTGTTCTGTGAGGAAGCTCCGATACCCAAGCCAAGAGACGGTCAGGTGCTCATTCAGGTCCATGCGGCGGCCGTCACACCGACGGAATTCGCCTGGTATCCCACCTTCCATACGCCTGAAGGCAACGCCAGACCGTTTCCCATCATTTTGGGCCATGAGTTCTCCGGCGTGGTTGCGGCGATCGGAGACTCGAACAGGGATGTGCGGGTGGGAGATTCGGTCTATGGGTTAAACGACTGGTTCATGGATGGGGCCCAGGCGGAATACTGCCTGACTGCGGCCGCCTCGGTCGCGCCGAAGCCCGCGACAGTCGATCATACACTCGCGTCGGCTGTTCCGATCTCGGCCCTGACCGCTTGGCAGGCGCTGGTGGATCGCGCGCAGCTTTCGGAAGGGCAACGTATATTGATCCATGGTGGAGCCGGCGGTGTCGGGAGTGTCGCAGTGCAGCTGGCCCGACATAAGAAAGCCCATGTCATCGCCACCGCCTCTGCCGCAAACTTGGATTTCATGACAGGACTCGGGGCCGATGAAGTGATCGATTATCGGACGACGCACTTTGAGACGGTGGTTCGCGACGTGGATGTGGTGTTGGACACGGTCGGAGGAGAAACACGGGACCGCTCATGGGGAGTCCTCCGGAAGGGCGGGCAGTTGATAACCATCGCGGCAGACGCTGAAGGAGTGAACCAGCAGCGAGTGCGCGATGCGTTCTTCATCGTCGAACCTAAGAGGGAGCAGTTGATCGAGATCGGGCGTCTGATCGATAGCGGCGTGATCCACCCGATCGTGGGAGCCGTCTTCTCCATGGATGAAGTTCGGAGATCTTATGCGGAGAAACCGAGGCGGGGCAAGAACGTGCTGCGGATATCCGAGGGTAATCGGCATGGACATTAGCAAAGAAAGGACATTGTGTATATGGCGAACCGGGATCATACAATGGGCCGCACTGGCTGGTATCACAATGCTGATTGCGGAGATGTCGGCATCGGCAGCAGACAAAGGATCAATGCTCATGAAACAGCAATTGGCCGACATAGCAGGCAAAGAAGTCACGGTTCTCACCCTGGACTATGCGCCAGGCGCCCTATCTGAACCGCACGTCCATCCAGAGTCGGTTGTCGCCTATGTCCTGGAAGGGTGGTAGTCTCTCAGTCCGGCATCATGAAATAACGGAGCTCTACCATGAAGACTGTGAATTTGCTGATCTCCATTATCATGGTTGCCGCTACACTACCCGTTTCCGGCTGTTTCATGACCTTGGAACAACGTTGGGAGGCATTTGACGCGAAGATGCGGCAGGAGGTCGGCGTGAAGACGAAAAATTATTATGTGCGCGAATGGGGACAGCCGACGAGGCGAGCGAAAGCGGAAGGCGGTGGAGAAATTTTACGATGGGAGTCCCGTGCCTACGGTGGTGCCCAAGGTTGGAATAAGGCTCTCATGTTCGGCCCTGACGGGATCTTAAAGGAATTTCAACGGGACTACTGGCCAAAAGAACAATGATGCGGTGAAGGAACAAACGGGCAGGATTGCAGCACCATTGTTCTCAGCCATGTAGGAGTTTTTTTCTGCGAAGGAGGTTGAGCGCAGCGTGTGCCGATATTTCGTCAATTGACGAATGGACGACGGATTAACTTCGTCACTTCGCATATCCTCTTTCCATACTTAACGTACAAGTCATTTAAAGCTTATTTTTATCATACAGTTGTGAGAGTAGTCTTATCTCAAACTTGGCAGGAACAGGCATTGCTGTTCCCTCAAGCCGACAGTGATAGGAAAGGATCTCTACATAATTCTTGGTACCTTGGAGGGTCCGTTCTCATGAATCGCCGTAATTGGATCGGAACCGTCTTGCTTCTCGCATTGGTACTATCCACAGGCATTGGGTTGGTCGCCTGGAAGTACGAATCCATTCAAGACTCCGTCACGGCCTCTGCAAATCAACCTGAGCCGATGGAGTCTATTACCGTCGCCGTCGCGCGCGAGATGGATCATCGCCAGACCACCACCTCTATCGGGACAGTTCTGGCCCTACGCTCGGTCATGCTGAAGAACGAACTTGCCGGGACTATCCGTGAGGTCCGGCTCACGCCGGGCCAGATCGTGGAAGCCGGCACCTTGCTGGTCGCCCTTGATGTTTCCGTCGAAGAAGCCGACCTCAAGGCGCAAGAAGCCCAGGCCGCTCTTGCCAAAACGGTGCTCAATCGACGACAGAACCTCAATCAGGAACTTGCGACAACTCAGGAGGAAATCGACCGGGCTCGCGCCGACTTGGATATTGCCCAGGCCCAGATCGCCCGTACCAAGGCGATCATCGCCAAAAAAACCATTCGTGCACCGTTCCGGGCACGTGTAGGTATCGCCGATGTTCACCCCGGTCAATACCTGGACGAAGGGACCTTGCTCACAACACTGCAGGGCGTGAGCGACGCAATGCATGTGGATTTCACAGTGGCACAACAAGTCGCAGCCGGGTTACGGGACGGGGAGATTGTCGAGGTATTTGCGGCCGGCGAAGTTCCCGCCATCAGAGCCACCGTCGTCGCGCTCGATGCACGCGTAGATCCAACGACCCGGAATGCCATGGTGCGGGCACGGGTTGATAGTACGCGCTCTATGCTGGCCCCCGGCGCATCCGTCCGGGTGCGTGTGCCGGTCGGACCGCTCCGGAAGGCGATCGCCATTCCAGTCAGTGCGTTACGCAAAGGACCGGGGGGTGATCAGGTGTTCGTGATCGCGCCGGATCAAGAGCAGAAGGCGCGGGCGCATGTGCGGTCCGTCGAAAGCGGCGCGATGGTCGGCGATCTGGTTGTGATCCACGCCGGACTCGACGCCGGCGAAACAGTCGCTGCGTCAGGGTCGTTCAAGTTGCGTGAAGGCGTGCTTGTCGCGGTCGCGGCTGAACTGCTACGGACGGAGGCCCACGCACACCCTCTCGGCCAAGATTGAACTGACATCGTCGAGGAAGGAACGAGGCCATACCCCATGCGTTCATTCACAGACATCTTCATCAAGCATCCGGTCCTTGCCGTTGTCGTCAATCTTGTCATCATTCTCGCCGGCTGGCGAGCGTTGACGGCCTTGCCTGTGCAGCAATACCCCCAAATCGAGAGCTCGTCCGTGGTCATCACGACAGTCTATTACGGGGCGAGCGCCGAAACGGTTCGCGGATTTTTGAGCACACCGATCGAGCGGGTCGTTTCAGCCATCAACGGCGTCGACTACGTAGAGTCGACCAGCCGAGCCGGTGTCAGTACCGTGACCGTGCATTTGAAGTTGAACCACAGCAGCACGGCAGCTCTGGCCGAAGTCACGGCGCGGCTCCAGCAAGTGAGAGCGGAGTTGCCTGCGGAAGCGGAACCTCCGGTGATCGAACTGCAGCGCGCCGATCGGCCCTACGCTTCATTCTATCTCAGCTTCGCCTCCAGCGAACGAACGGTGCCGGCCGTCACGGACTGGCTGCTGCGCACGCTTCAGCCGCAACTATCCACGCTCGCCGGCGTGCAGCGAGTCACCTTCGAAGGCGGCCGGCAGATCGCCATGCGCATCTGGATCGATCCCGACCGCCTCGCATCCTTCAATCTCTCGCCCGGCGACGTACAGAACGCGCTGCGGCGCAACAACTACCTGGCAGCGGTCGGGCGAACAAAGGGGAACTTCGCTCAGATCAACCTGCTCGCGAATACCGATCTGCGCTCCGCCGCCGAATTCGAAGAACTGATCGTCGCCGACCGAGGCGGGGCCATCGTCCGGCTAAAAGATATTGCGAAGGTCGAGCGCGAGGCCGAAGAAGCCGAGATGATCGCCAAGTACAACGCGACGGAAGGCGTGTACCTCGGTATCTGGCCGGTACCGGGTGTGAATGAAATCGAGGTTCAGCACCGATTGGTCGCCGAGATGGAGCGTATCCGCCCGACATTGCCTCCCGACATCGACATGCAGTTGGTGTGGGACGGCACGATGTTCATGAGGAATGCGCTGACGGAGATCACGAAGACATTGTCTGAGACGATCTTGATCGTCGCCCTCGTCGTGTTCCTCTTTATGGGCTCGGTCCGAACCGCGCTGGTTCCCCTCGTCGCGATGCCGGTGTCGCTGATCGGCGCGGCTATCTTCATGGTTGCGTTCGGCTTCAGCCTCAATCTCCTGACGTTGCTCGCCATCGTCCTGTCGGTCGGGCTGGTCGTGGACGACGCCATCGTCGTCGTCGAGAACGTTGAACGGCACGTGCGCCTGGGCAAGTCGCGGATCGAGGCGGCATTGATCGGAGCCCGCGAACTGCTCGGTCCGATCATCGCCATGACGATCACGCTGGCGACGGTCTACACGCCGATCGGATTCCAGGGCGGGTTGACCGGCTCGCTCTTCTTGGAATTTGCCATCACGCTCGCCGTGGCAGTGGTGTTGTCGGGCGTCGTCGCCATCACGCTCTCGCCGGTCATGAGCTCGCGGTTCGTCCACCCGCAAGGGAAGGAAGGCCGGTTGACCGCCTTTGTCAACCGACGGTTCGAAGAGGCGCGCCGCGCCTACGCCTGGCTGCTCGACGGCGCATTGACCATGCGTTGGGGAATCGTGGCGGCGGCATTGCTGATCATGGCCATGATCTGGCCGCTGTACCTGTTTTCGAGACAAGAACTCGCGCCGGTGGAGGACCAAAGCCACATCAGCTTGTTCTTCGAAGCGGCTCCCGATTCGACGGTCGCCGCCAGCAACCGCGAGCATCTGAACGTCGTCCAAGCCATCACGTCCCTTCCTGAAACGCGATTCACCTGGTCATTGACGACGTCCTGGGGCGGGTTCGGCGGCTTGGTCGCGAAGGACTGGCACGAGCGGACACGCTCGACCGAGGAAATGTACGGCGAGATGTTCGGCCGGGTCTCTCAAGTGCCGGGCCTGCGGGTCTTCCCGCGTTTGGATCCTCCGCTGCCGACGCCGGGCCAATATGACGTCGAACTGCTCTTGCAGAGCGATCTGCCGATCGAGCGATTGCTCGAAACGACGGGAGCAGTCCTGACCGCCGGGTGGCAGAGCGGCATGTTCTTGTACGTCGATACGGACTTGAAGATCGATTTGCCCGAGGCGCGCGTCGTGCTGGATCGCGAGCGTCTCGCCGATCTTGGATTCGACCTGGCCGGAATCGGCCGTGAACTCGGCACGATGCTCGGCGGGGCCTATGTGAACCGGTTCAACTACTTCGATCGAAGCTATAAGGTCATCCCGCAGCTCGGTGACAAGGACCGTTCAACCGTCGGTCCCTTGCTCGATTTGAAGATCAAGACGCCGGGCGGCCAGCTGGTGCCAGTATCGACGTTCACTCACATCGAAACAAACACCGCGCCACGCACCTTGAACCGTTTTCAGCAGCGCAACGCCGTGCGTATCTTCGGCGGCGTCAGGCCCGGCATCACGAAAGATCAAGGACTGCGGGTGCTGGAAGCGGCTGCGGCGAAGGCGACCAATCCTCCTGTCATGCTCGATTATGCGGGCGAGTCGAGACAGATCCGCCAAGAGGGCGCTGCATTGACCGTCACATTGGGCTTCGCCGTCGTGCTCATTTATTTGGTATTGGCCGCCCAGTTCCAGAGCTTTCGAGATCCGCTGATCGTCTTGTTGGGCTCAGTGCCGCTTGCGATCTCCGGCGCGCTGATCTTTACTTTCTTGGACTTCACGACCATCAACATTTACTCACAAGTCGGGTTGATCACCCTGGTCGGATTGATCGCAAAGAACGGCATCTTGATCGTGGAATTCGCCAACAAGCTTCAGGCCCGCGGACTGGCGCGGATCGACGCGGTGCGTGAGGCGGCCTTGACCAGACTGCGACCGGTGCTCATGACTTCCGCCGCCACTGTCTTCGGACATCTTCCCCTGGTGCTGGTATCCGGTCCCGGAGCGGCGGCCCGCAACAGCATCGGCATGGTGTTGGTCACCGGAATGACGGTCGGCACACTGTTCACGCTGTTCGTTGTTCCCGTGTTTTACTCCCTGATCGCTGAGCAACACCAGCCGGCGCTAGAACCTGAAACGATCCCACTCGATGCCGATGATGAGAAGCTGCTCACGGTGGGAGCATAGAACTGAAGGAACGTTGGAAAAATACTTGCCATGTTGAAGATAACTTCAGAGAAGGATCGAAATTCGGTGCGGCTCAGACTGGAAGGCAGCTTGACCGGACCATGGGTCGGTGAACTCGAGCATGAGTGGCAAACCATTCAACCGGCCGAAGCCATCTCTCCCGTCGTGGATCTCACGAACGTGACCTTTGTGGGAGAGGACGGCAAGCTTCTCCTCAAGCGGATGTGGCGGGAGGGAGTTCAATTGATCGCAGCAGGCTGCTGCACCAGTCATCTCGTGGAAGAGATCACGCGCTCACGGCAGAATGGATCCTCAGTCCGATGCGACACAAAATGAGGGAACGCATCTTACGCACAATCAGTCTCTTGATAGGGTCCTGCTTGCTCGCGGCCTGCGCCGTCGGACCGGACTATACTCGGCCTGACCTCTCCCCACCGGCGTCATTCAGGATGGCCGGCAGCGAGCAAGAAGCCGAGTCTTTCGCGAATTTGCCCTGGTGGGAACTGCTCCAGGACCAAACCCTTCAAGACCTCATTCGGACTTCCCTCCAGGAGAACAAGGATCTCAAACGCGCCGTCGCTTCCGTCGAAGAATTTCAAGCTCGTCTGTTCATTGCCAGGATGGACTTTGCCCCAAAGGCCGACATCACGGGCAACGCACCGGCCATGGGGCGGAAAGCGGAATTTCTGTTCCCCGGCTTTCCGAACCCGTTCAACTATTATCTCCAAGGCAATCTCGCGTGGGAACTCGACATCTGGGGACGCATTCGGCGATCGAATGAGGCGGCGCGCGGCGATCTTCTGGCGCGCGAGGAAGCCAGACGAACCGTCGTGTTGCAGCTCGTCAGCGGGGTCGCGGAAGCCTACTTCGACCTCTTGCAGTTCGACCGACAACTCGAAATCGCCAGACACACGTATCAGTCGTGGCAAGAATCGGTGAGGATCGCTCAGGCGCGACTGCGGGAAGGAGTCATCGCCAAGCTCGACCTCGATCAATTCACGTCGGAACGAGCCAATGCGGCGGCGCGAGTAGCGGAATTGGAACGGCAAATGGTGCAGAAAGAAAATCAACTGAGCGCGCTCTTAGGGCGTAATCCCGGTCAAATCGCCCGTGGCCGCTCCCTGACGGAGCAGGTACTGCCACCCAGTGTTCCCGCCGGGCTCCCGTCGGAGCTGCTGCAACGGAGGCCGGACCTCGTGCAAGCCGAACAGGACCTGGCGGCGGTGACGGCGAGAATCGGTGCAGCCAAAGCAGACCGGTTTCCGAAACTCACCATCACCGGCATTTTGGGCGTTGCCAGTCCGCAGTTTTCCCGCCTCATTGCGAACGAAACGTCGTTCGGCGTCGCCGGTCCCAGTCTGGCCGGTCCCTTGCTGAATGCCCAAATTCTCGGATTCCAACAGGAAGCCGTCGAAGCGCAAGCCAGGCAAGCACTGGCCCAGTACGAGCAGTCAATCCTCGTCGCGTTCAGGGAAGTGGAGAACGCCCTGGTCGCAGTACGGACCGCCCGGGAGCAGCGGAATGCACAGGCCGAACAGGTCGAGTCGCTTCAATCCGCCTTTCGCCAAGCCACGCTCCGCTACAAGAGCGGGCTCGCTCATTATCTGGACGTGTTGATCGCCCAGCGCAATCTGTTCGAGGCCGAATTGTCGTTGACGAGCACACACAGGCTTCACCTTGTGTCGATTGTACAACTGTATAAGGCCCTGGGCGGCGGTTGGTCGCCCAAGGATTCCGCTCAACAGATGCCGGCGGCCAACGTCGCCGAAGCCCGGAAGGATTGAATCCAGGTAATCCTCTATAGTTGTTCATCGCCGTCAATGCTCTCAATAGCTTGAGATCCATCGGTCGAATACTTCACATAATTGTAGCCGTGCATTCGATTTCGTCGACTCTCCAGCTCATGATGGACGAAGCACGCACATTCGCACCCGGAATTTTTGCCGTCTGACGAAGAAATTCGCCGTCTTCACCGGTGGTTACGCGCAGAAATCACAAAGCGTTTCGGAACAAGTACGATCATGGAAAATCGATGTCGATTTCCTGTCTACTTATTCGACTATAGATCAACGGAAGCATTGGTCAAACCGCGAACGAGACGACATAGGAGGCGGATATGCGATTTATGGTCATTGTGAAGGCCACAAAAGAGTCGGAAGCGGGTGTCATGCCGAGTACACGACTGCTGACCGAAATGGGTAAATTCAACGAAGAACTGGTGAAGGCGGGAGTGATGCTTGCGGGTGAAGGGCTCCGGCCGAGCTCGAAGGGCGCGCGGGTCAAATTTTCTGGAAACCAGCGCACCGTGATCGACGGCCCTTTGCCGAGACCAAAGAGCTTATTGCCGGCTATTGGCTCTGGCAGGTGAAATCGAAGGAAGAGGCGATCGAATGGGTTAAACGCTGCCCCAATCCCATGCTCGGAGAATCCGAGATCGAAATTCGTCAAGTCTTCGAAGCGGACGACTTCGGCGCCGAGTTCACGCCGGAACTGCGCGCGCAAGAAGAACGATTGCGGGCAGAGACAGCCAAAAGGAAATAGAGACGTCTCGCCCCACATGCGGGGGGTTACGCCGAGAGGAGCCCAATCTCGAACATACGGCGGGACAGACAATAGAAAGGATGATGCTCATGGGATACGTCGATGGTTACGTTCTGCCCGTCCCACAGAAAAACCTGAAAGCGTATCGCCGCCTCGCGCAGCAAGCGGCGAAGCTCTGGCGCGAGCACGGCGCCCTCGACTACAAGGAGTGTGTCGGCGACGATCTCACGACGAAGATGGGCGTACCGTTTCCGAAACACGCCAAGGCCAAAGCCGGTGAGACGGTAATCTTCGCGTACATTGCGTTCAAGTCGCGCTCCCATCGAGATCGCGTCAATGCCAAAGTGATGAAAGACCCGCGTATCCATAATATGTGCGATCCGAAAAACATGCCTTTCGATTGCAAACGGATGGTCTACGGCGGATTTAAAGTGCTGGTCGGTCTACCGTAGATTAGGAAATGGTGAGGCGCGTGCTCAGATAGCCGCCTATGGTGGCGGCTCGCATTTGATAACCAACAAGGAGGTCATCATGCGTTTCATATCTCTGGCAGTGACGACGTTATGCATCACACTCATCGTCTCGCCGGCGCTCGCGAAGGACAAGAAGGCCGAGAAGCCGATGGATCCGCAGGCCATGATGGAATTGTGGCAAAAGTTGGCCGCGCCGGGGGAGCCGCACAAACAATTGGAAAGCCTGGCCGGCAGTTGGACGACCCAGACCAAAGAATGGATGGAGCCCGGCAAG
>JAICUC010000188.1 GCA_025936075.1 Nitrospira sp.
CATGCCAAAGACCGCAACCGCTGAACCAAGGGTCGAGTCGAGTCGCACGGAGGCGCACTCGTCACGTCTCACCTCACTGACCAACAACGATCGACTGACGGATCTCAGATTGCGCGAACCAGTTCGTCGAAGAACATGGTTTCTTTATCTGTTGGAGGGCGATGAATGAAAACGAGAATTTCGGCGATCATTTGCCTTCTCTGTGTCCTCGGCGCTGTGGATCTCACGAGGGCGGAAGATCCGTACAGCCAGCGGGTTGCCGATCCCTATGCCCTCTCGCCGGGTCTTCCGACCATGTCCTCCGGGACGCTTGAGCCCTATTTTTCCCTTATGGCGGGCGTAGCGATTCCGTTCAGTCGGGACGCCACGTTTCAGGACGGGACGCAGCCGACGGTGATCAAGGATGTCGACTATACGATGGGACACTCATGGGGGGGCAGCGCGGGGATCTGGTTTCCAACCAGAGACAAGTTGTGGGGATTCGATCTTGGGTTTGAAATCACCGGCTATGTTTGGCATCCAGACGTGGCCTGTTGTCGGGACAATTTTAATAATGATCCCACGGGAAGTCACCAAGTGGATGGAGTCGCCAATCGCGGCACCACGACCGAAATATCAGGCGCCTACGTCGGCCCCAATTTCCTGATTCGCTACCCCATGGCGATTTCCGAGATTTATCCCAATGGGCGGTGGCATCCGTATGTCGGGATCGGCGTGGGAGCGCATCAGATGGCGGCGAAGCCAGGTGGATGGCGGGGTGGGAATCTTCTGGCCGTCAACACCGCCCAACGGGATACGACGATCGGGTTTCAGGCACTGGGAGGAATCAAGGCGCATCTCTTCAAGTACGTGGCGGCGTTTGTGGAAGCGAAGTATCTCTATGCCCATCACAACGGGATGTCGACGGATCGGTTCGCGAATTCCCCTCCTGGCACTCTAGGGGAACAATTCTCCGGGGGAGAAGGTTTGCCCGGTCCTGTTGTGAATCCCTATTCATCCAGAATCGATACGATTTTTTTGCATGCGGGCTTGTCGATTCACTTTGACTGGAAGCCGTAAGCTCGTGCCAGATACCTCCCCTCACCACTTGCGGTGGGGGGATGATCGGTCCCAACAGTTCTTGCCTCCGACCTCCCTTCTCCTCACTTCATTCCCATCTATCGGCCAGACCTGGCATTGGTTCATCCCTAGTATGGCGTCCCATTAATTCCTTGGACAATTCGTTTGCCCTGAGCTCGTCGAAGAACGCATAATTTCAGGTGCTACACCAGAAGCGCGCCGGGTGCTGACGGTGAGTGTAGGCTGGAGACAGAGCCGACTCCACCAGTGCCACGGCGCTGTCCAATGGGATATTGGATTTACCGATAGCTCCAATCCGTTTTATCTATTTTCAAAACTGAACGCGGGGTTGTTACTGTGGGCGCCGTTCGCCCCGACGGCGCGAGAAGAGCATCCCCTCCTGATCGCTCTGAGAGGCGGATCGGTGGACTTTCATGCCAAGGACCGCAACCGCTGAACCAAGGGTCGAGTCGAGTCGCACGGAGGCGCACTCGTCTCGTCTCACCTCACTGACCAACGACGATCGACTGACGGATCTCAGATTGCGCGACCCAAGTTCGTCGAAAAAACTGGTTGCTTTATCTGTTGGAGGGCGATGAATGAAAACGAGAATTTCGGCAATCGTTTGCCTTCTCTGTGTTCTCAGCGCTGCGGATCTCACGAGGGCGGAAGATCCGTCCCGCCAACGGGTCGCCGATCCCTATGCGATATCACTATCGCCTGATCCCCCCACCATGTCCTCCGGGACGGTGGAGCCCTATCTGTCCTTTCTGGCGGGTATAGCGATTCCGCGCAGTGAGGACGCCACGTTTACGGACGGGACCCTGCCGACGCTCGTCAAGGATGTCGACTATCAAACGAAACACTCAGTCGGCGGTAACGCGGGGATCTGGTTTCCAACCAGAAATAAGTTGGCGGGATTCGATCTCGGCGTGGAAATCACCGGCTTTATTTGGTATGCGGACGTGGCCTGCTGTCAGGACTTTTATAATAATGATCCTGCGACGAATACCGGCACCACGACTGAAGTCAACGGCATCTACGTCGGCTCCAATTTCCTGGTTCGCTATCCTATGGCGATTTCTGAGACCTATCCCAACGGGCGGTGGTTTCCATATGTCGGGATCGGTGTGGGAGCGCATCAGATGGCGATGAAGCCGGGTGGACAACGGGGAGAGGGTTTTTCCCGCGCCATCACCGAAGAACGAGATACGACGGTCGGGTTTATGGGAGTGGGAGGAATCAAGGCGCATCTCTTCAAGTACGTGGCGGCATTTGTCGAGGCGAAGTACCTCCATGCCCATCACAACGGGTTATTGACGGACCGGTTCGGGCAGTCCACCCAAGCCTTTGAAGGTGGGCTGCAAGGGCAACTTGCTCTTAATCGCTATGAATCCACGATCAATACGATTTTGGTGCATGCGGGCTTGTCGCTTCACTTTGACATCATGCCGTAGAGTCGTGCCATATCAATCCCCCTCACCGTTTGCGGTGGGGGGCGATCGGCCCCACCAGCTCTCGCTTCCGATCTTCCTTCTCCTCACCTCATTCCCATCTATCGGACAAGATCTGGCATCGGTTGATCGCGAGGGATGACGAGGCCTATCGCTATTGGATAAACGAGAGGAAGCTTAGGCTGGTATTGGAAGGAGGTTCGCCTCTAAGGCCAGCTCTTGTGACACAACTCGATCCAGCCGATGCCGAGTGAGTGTCGGCACACGGATGAATTCCACGCCAAAGGCGTTTTCGCGAACCCAGCGGATTTTTCCTAACTCAATGAACAGAGAGGATGTTGGATCGGGCAACACAACGCTCAGTTTGATATAGCTTCCGGTGAGCACTGTTCGCTCACAGGTGACTGAACAACCTGAAACGGAAAGATCAGACACCACCCCTTCCCCCACAAACGGGGCACCTCCGAATATCACAGGATATGCCACAGGAAGCCGAGGATGGATTCGCCAGTTCACTGCCGTATCAGCCATCGGTATGCCCTCCATAGGCCCGCAGTGTATCCGGGTGATCAGCAGGGCACCATTCCTCGGAGGGAGGGGCTAGGGCACGCTCTAGGTTCTATAACGATTTGTGAATCGGTCTCAGAGGCTTGTCAGGAGCTCATTCGACTACTTTACAGAGGATGATAACGACTCACCGCGATTCATGAATTTGCAACCTCACGGCCTGGGCTTTTCCATTGAAGAAGGAGGAGCAACTGTGGATGGGAGTTCAAGGCGTTCAAGCACATCTTGCTTGAGTTTCGTCGGCTCCTCAATTCGGTTATCTCGTTGCAAACTATTAACATCTTTAGCTTTCCTGGCATTTAGTTCAACGACGTCCGCATCATCCCGGACTAAGTGAGGCGTGAGGAAGACGAGAAGGTTGAGCTTCTCGGTCGTACGGGTCTGAGTCTTGAACAGCCAGCCGAGCCACGGAATGTCTCCCAACAGAGGCACCTTCCTTTCACTGAGCGTGATGTTATCACGCACCAGTCCTCCAACGACGAGTGTCTGTTGATCCTGAGCAATCGTCGTCGTCTCCATGGATCGCTTCGACGTCGTGGGTCCGACCGGGATGCTCGCCGAACCGGAGCCGATGGTCTGAGCCACGTTTTCTGCGATTGCTGTAATCTCTTGCTTGATTTCAAGACGAATGAGCTCATCTTCAAGCACCTGTGGAGTCAACTCTAACGTGACGCCGACGTCTTTTCGCTCAATTGTGACGAGGGTTCCCCCGGTGATCCCTTGTGCTTGTCCGGTTGGGAATGGGCGATTTTCGCCGACGACGATCTTGGCCTTTTGGTTATCGGCAGCGAGGACCTGGGGCGTGGACAGGACATTCGTATCGGTGAGGTTCATCAGAAGGTTCAGGAATGCCCGGACGTTGAGCGTGTTCAACACGGTCACTGCGCCGCCGGTCGCTCCGCCAGCGGCAACACCACTAATTGCCTGAGCCACAGTTGCGAGGTCTTCTGGTGCTCTGTTGAATCCACCGAGCAGTTGGAAAAAACCGGACTTTCCTGCTCCTAGTACCTGAGTAGGATCGGTGCCGATCTGGCGAAGGCGATCGACTTGAACTTCCAGGATGACCGCCTCCACAAAGACCTGCTTACGCCGTATATCCAGGTCGCGGATCACTCCTTGGAGATGGCTCCAGGCGAGCTTGGTCGAACTGATGACGATGGAGTTCGTTGCCTTATCGGCAAACACTTGGACCGGAGCTTCGAATTCCGTCAGCGGTCTGATCGGAGGCCTGGTGCCGGGCGTCATCTGCGCAACGGTTTGTGAGCGCGCAACCAGATTGGTCAGCACAGCGGCCAGATCTGTCGCATTGGCATGTTTGAGTTTGTACACAAACACACCCCGCTCCGGCGGAAGGTCACCCATGGGCACAACCTGATAGAGGTTCCCTCCTTTCGGGACCACAGCCAAGCGAGCCGCTTCCAACGCCGCTACGAACATAGTGAAGGCCTGATCCGGTGGAACCTTGGTCGGAGAAAACACGGAGATTTTTCCGCCCTGCTTTTTAATCGTTTCATCCAGAACAAAGTTTTTTCCTGTGATCTCACTGATAAATCGGACGAAGACAGGGATATCAACTTCATTAAAATCTAAGGCAACTTTTGCTGGATGGCTTCCTGCTCCCTGCGAGAATAGAGGAGCAGGGAAGGTCAAGGAGACAAACAGCAACAAAGCCACGCAGGCTTTAAATCTCCTCGTCGTTTTCGATGGACGACACACTATGGGAAGGGCTTGCACGATGGACTATTTAATTCCGTGGAATCAGTTGAGGTTGATAGGTGAGTCAGACCGTATCATAGGCATAGCCAAGGACACAACCAGGATGAAGTTTATTGAAAGGGAGCCTAAGCTTATGTGCGCAAGAAGTTCTGTCTCCGTCGCTGATCTTTTCCAGGATTGGTGGGAACCGCTCCTTGACGGCAGTTAATTACTTCTCCCAAAAACCGATACAGAGAAGTTACATGTGTGGACCAAGCTGACGGAGGTCGACTGTAACGCAACGTTCGTTCGTACGTGCTGCTTGATCTACTTCACACTTCGTATAGTCGAATTGGTTGCTCGCTGTAAACGGAGAAGGCAAAGGTCTGTCCAAAATTGGATGGATGAGGGAAGCGCGAGGCATACTCGCGCATCAATCCATTAATTTTCAATGGTTTGATGTAATCAATCATTAGAGAGTACGGCATCTAGATTGCAGCCTTTCCAAGGTTTCACCATATATGTCAATGCTCAATTCTCAGGGCGTTGCGAAGCGCAATTGACGCTGATTCAGGGCTCCTCAGGTCAGGTATAGGGATCTGCTAAGGTTGTAGCGTGCTCCGGAATAAAAAAACCCCTTTAAAATCCGATAAAAGCCCCACCATCCGTGGCCACAAGCGTGGTGTAGTCGGCTACAGCAGGAAGACCGCTCTTCTTGAGGAAGCCATCACCCAAATGAATGCCGGGAAATATGGGCGTTCTTCGGCTGCGCTGAAGGAATTATTGGCGCTCGACCCGCAAAACATGGAGGCGCGGCGGCTGTTTGCTACCCTCCACCTTCGTCTCGGAAGCCTTATCCCGGCCAGGCAAGCCTTTGACTCACTTATCGGCGAAGCGTTCCAACGCCAAGATTACTGGCTCGCGGAATCATTGCTTCGAGAATATTTAGCCGCCGGTCCACGATGTGTGCCTTTCTTGGAGAAACTTGGATCGATCTATCAGGAAAAAGGAGCCGCGCTTGAGGCCGTAACCGAGTACGGGAAGGCGATCGATATCTTAATCGAAGACCCTGATCCCGACAATCCACACTATGCTTCCGGGCTCTACGCAAAAATACGAGAACTTGCCCCCGCGAGTCCAGTGGCCTTTCGATTGGCTTCCTTCTTTGACGCGCAAACCGGTGAATTGCTGGCCCGTCGGTCCGGCGATTCAGGACAATCGACTGTCGCGGCAGCACTCGACATGTCCGGGGGTATTCAGGTAGCCCCTCAGCCGACGGATGGGGTGATGTCATGGGATATTCAGGAGTCTCCGTCTGAGGCGCCGGATGTCATTAAAGTCGCCAATGTAACTGATTCATCGGAGTCTCTTATCCCATTGATGCTCGATGTAGAGGTGATGCCTTCCGATCCATCTTTACGAGAGCAGACAACGAGCAGCGCAAGTGAAACGCGTGATGCGCCGGAAGAACCTCCCACTCACGGTGCTGAAAGTATTCCTTCCGGAACCCAGAGGGATCATTTTCCCGGACAGGTTTCCCCTGGAGACTCACATCCATTGGATACTCCGTCAACGCCCGCTCTTCAGAGTTCCGAGACGCAACCTGAACCGGATCCAACTGTATCGATAGGTAGTCCTGTCGCAGCTCAGGAACAAGACAGGTTGTCGGATCAGGCTGAACCAGCGGCACTCCATCGTGTAAGCGGCCCATCAACGGTATCGGAACCCATGGAGTGTGTCGATAATTCGGAACCACCGATTAGCTCAGCACAATCTATCGAAGCTGCGGGTACAATCCCCTCAGTTCAGATTGAAGCGATCGCAGCGCCCGCCTTATTGGGGACGGAACCGTCGACTACCGAACCAATAGAGACCGAGACTCGACAACCTTGCCCACAATTACCCGTCGAGACCGATTCGAAAGAGGTGGTAGTGACAGAACTGTCACTAGGCACGCAGGCTTCATCGAGTCCCGAATTGGTTTCCCCCAATGAGATATCAGAACCATGGAAGCAATCCGGCTTTTCATGGGAATCAGTATTCAATAGTGCATGGAAGTTCGGAAACGATCATTCGGCACGTGTCTCTCCATCGAAAGTAACCAACGCCGAGGATGCACCTTCTCCACAACAGGCGCAGCCATCTCTCAAAGAACAGGTATTAGAAAGCCAAACGGTTGAAATACCCGAGCGTGAAGCATCCATGTCGCTTGGAGATCAAACCTCTTCTGTCTCTCCAATTGCGCCGATGCCATGGGATCAGGTTCAAGAATCGGCCATTTCGATTCTCCCGACA
>JAICUC010000004.1 GCA_025936075.1 Nitrospira sp.
ATCGAGACGCTCGGCGGCGTCTTCACGAAGCTCATCGAGCGCAATACGACCGTGCCGACGAAAAAGAGCCAGGTCTTCTCGACGGCGGCCGACAACCAAACCGCCGTGACGATCCGGGTCTTCCAAGGCGAACGGGAACTGGCCAACGACAACAAGCTCCTCGGGCAATTCGATCTCGTCGGCATTCCACCGGCGCCTCGCGGCATGCCGCAGATTGAAGTGACGTTTGATATCGATGCCAACGGCATCGTGCACGTGTCGGCGAAGGATCTGGCCACACAGAAAGAACAGTCCATCAAGATCACGGCCTCCAGCGGTCTGAGCAAGGATGAAGTCGAGAGCCTTGTTCGTGACGCGCAGTCGCACACGGAAGATGATAAGAAACGCCGCAAACTGGCGGAAGCCAAAAACCAGGCTGATAATCTGGTCTACCAAACTGAAAAAAACATCACGGAATACGGCGACAAAGTCTCTGATGAGGAAAAGACGAAAATCCAAGATGCCGTCGCAGCCGTCAAAAAAGCGCTCGAGGGCACCGATGCCGAAGCAATTGAATCGGCGACGCAATCACTCATGACGGCGTCGCACAAGTTAGCCGAAGAAATGTACAAAAAAACAGCCGCATCGGCGGGTCCGCAACCGGGCGCCTCGTCCTCCGGCAGTACCGGTGAGACAAAGACCGACGAGAAAGTCGTGGACGCAGAATTTGAAGAAGTAGACAAAGACAAGAAATAGCATAGAATAGCGCTTCAGAGTGTCCGAGTTCTCGACGCGATCGTGAACTTGGCCGATTTCCTACTCGTATACCAATGGCCGTGTCTAAACGCGATTACTACGAAATTCTCGGTGTCGATCGGAATGTGTCCGACGACGACCTCAAAAAAGCCTACCGGAAGCTGGCCCGCCAACACCACCCTGACCTCCATGCCGGCGACCAGCAGAAGAAATCCGCTGAAGAGAAGTTCAAAGAAATCAACGAAGCCTATGAAACGCTGAGCGATCAGGAAAGACGGAAACGCTACGACATGTTCGGCCATGCCGGGGCACAGCATGGCGGGTCAGGCTTTGACGGGTTCGATTTCGGCCGTGGCGGATTCGGAGACGTGTTTAACGACATCTTCGAGGATTTCTTCGGCCAAGCGCGGGGAGGCGGGGCAACTCGGGCTGAACGCGGCAACGATCTCCAATACAATCTTGAAATCACGTTTGAGGAAGCCGTCTACGGGAAAGAAGCCAAACTCAAAATCCCGCGCTGGGAAATATGCACCGACTGTAAAGGGACCGGGGCGAAGTCGGCGGCAGCCATCAAGCCATGTGCCAGCTGCAAAGGTGCCGGGCAACTACGGTTTCAGCAGGGATTCTTCAGTGTCAGCCGGCCCTGTGGCCAATGTGAAGGCACCGGTCACTTTGTCACGGAACCCTGCTCGACTTGTCAGGGGCGTCAACGGGTTTACAAAGAGCGCACCATTGCCGTCCATATTCCAGCCGGTATTGAGACCGGCATGCGTCTTCGTCTCTCCAATGAAGGAGAGCACGGTCCTAATGGTGGCCCTCCCGGCGATCTCTATGTGGCCGTTACCGTCAGACCCCATCAGATCTTTCATCGTAAGGGCCTCGATATCGCCTGTGATGTGCCGGTCAATCTCGTCACCGCCGTGCTGGGTGGAAAAGTGGAAGTCCCGACCCTCAAGGGGGAAACCATCATTAAGGTGCCACCCGGCACACAACATGACAAGGTCCTTCGGATTAAAGGGTTGGGGATTCCCAGCCTGAAGGGAGGCTCCACAGGCGATCAGGTCTATACGATCAAGGTCCAAATTCCCACCAAATTGACGGCTAAACAAAAAGAACTGCTGATGGAGTATGCGAAAGAGAGCGGCATGTCCATGGAAGCCAACGGCGACGGCTTCTTCGATAAAATGAAAACCTTCTTCGAGTAAGCCGACCATCCCCGATCTCCAGGGCCGCATGCCCGTATTTTTCGTTCCCCCTCAGTGCATCACACCGCCGACTCTTTCCATCACTGGCGATCTACTGAGTCACCTACGAGACAGTTTGCGCGTCACAATCGGCGAACCTCTATGGTTCGGCGATGGACAAGGCACCAAGTACCGAGCCGAAATCACTGATGTCTCCAAACAAACCGTCACAGGGCGCATTCTCGAAACAGTCCAAGAACCGCTTCGCCATACGCCCCGGTTGATTTTCGGCCAATCACTACTCAAGGGCGAAAAGATGGCTTGGGTGATTCAGAAAGCCACTGAATTGGGCATGGCTGAACTCATGCCGATTGAAAGCCGACACAGTGTCGTGCAACTCAAAGCCGACCGCGTGGACCATCAACTTGCCCGATGGCAGCGCATCGCTTTAGAAGCAGCGCAACAATCCGAACAGTGGCGTGTGCCGACGATCACCCCGCCCCAATCTCTCGCAGCACTGTTGGCCAACCGTGCGAGCGGCAACATCACACTCATGCTCGCGGAGCGGCGAGAAGGTAAGAGTTTACAAACAGCCGAGCTCCCGCAAGACGTAACCGGCTCTGTATTGGTTTTGATCGGACCGGAAGGAGGATGGAGCCAAGAAGAAGTCACAATAGCCGAGCAGGCGAACGTCGTACCCATTACCCTTGGTCGCCATATCCTACGAGCGGAAACAGCCGCCATCGCCGCAATCAGCATTCTCCAATCGCGCCTCGGCGTGCTGAGTTAAAACGTGCGTCCCCTACTACCATCTCCGTCCCCGTCTCAAGATAAGAGCTGTGCTAGGGTATAGCCTAGCTTTAAACGCGCGGACATTCTGACACCAGTGAAGGACATGATCTCATCGCGACTTCGTTTATCGGTCGTCGTACCAACATTTAACGAGTCACAGAACATTTCAGAGTTATTGTCTCGTCTCCAGGCTGCCATTGGTATCACGGGATGGGAAATCGTTTTCGTCGATGATGACTCGCCTGATGGAACGGCAGATGTCGTGCGTACCATCGCACGGAATGACCCACGAGTTCGTTGCCTGCAGCGAATCGGAAGGCGAGGATTGGCTTCGGCATGTATAGAGGGCATGCTGGCCGCTTCAGCGCCCACCATTGCAGTGATGGATGCCGATCTGCAGCACGATGAGACCATTTTGTCGAAAATGCTGATTGAAGTCGAACAGGGCGGGGCGGATATCGCGATAGGCACTCGTTATTCCGAGGGCGGCAGCACAGGGGACTGGAACCAATCTCGCAAGGTCATGAGCCGACTGGCCACAACAGTAAGCCGCTTAATATTGAAACTGCCTGTCTCGGACCCCATGAGCGGCTTTTTCATGCTTCGGCGAGAGGTGTTGGATTCGACGGTTCACCATCTCTCAGGTGTAGGCTTCAAAATTCTGCTCGACATCCTTGCCACAGCCAAGCTGCCACTACGTATAGCGGAAATACCCTATTGCTTCCGCGATCGTTTTGCAGGTGAAAGCAAATTGGATGAGATGGCTGTCTGGGAATACGGCATGTTATTGGCCGACAAGACATTCGGTCGCTTTGTACCGGTCCGATTCCTAACATTTTCCATCATCGGCGGTCTAGGCGTATTCGTTCACATGGCGGTATTGAGTTCCATGTTAAAGGGGCTGAATTTTGGCTTTGCAATCGCTCAGTCTGCAGCCACAGGCTCCGCGATGATATTCAACTTCGCGGCCAATAATGTCTTAACGTATCGCGACCGGCGGTTGAGAGGGTGGGCATGGTTCAAAGGGCTCGTGAGCTTCATGCTGACCTGTAGTATCGGCGCGATCGCCAACGTCGGAATTGCCACCTATTTATTTACAAACCGTACTCAGTGGATGCTCGCTGCGTTCGCCGGTGTGCTGGTCGGTGCCGTGTGGAACTACGCTGTATCTCAAGTCTATACGTGGGGAAGAAGTACGTAGCGGCGTGCGTGTCAGCCATTAGGACTGCTGGGATCCTACTGTCGAATTAAGCAATCAATTCGATCGGAGATTGCGACGTTGGACGCGATAGCGAGAACCGGTTCGGCACCTCGAATCGTGACAATTATCTGCTGGATTTTTGCCATCACAGCAGGGGGTATCAGAGCGTGGGCGACACGGTATGAGGTCGCTACCGATATCATCTCGTATCTGGACATGGCGGATGCGTACTTGCGCGGAGACTGGTTCATGGCTTTGAATGGCCAGTGGAACCCCTTCTATGCATGGCTTTTGGCTCTGATGCGCCTGTTGATCAAACCCGATCCGTACTCGGAATTTCAAGCAGTGGCTGGTCTGGATTTTGTGATCTATGTGGCGGGGCTCCTGTGCCTTCACTTTTTCTTGCGGCAGTTACTGTATTATACTCAAAAACTGAACGTCCAATCGGGAACCGCTCTCATCCCGACTTGGGCGCTCTTCGCCTTTGGTTACCTCCTCTATAGCTACACTTCACTGCGATTAATCGGTATGCATGGGTTTAAAGGCGCGGACCTGTGCATTGCCAACTTTACCTATTTAGCGTTTGGTTTATTACTATGGATCGGCACGGAGCCAATGCGTTGGCTTCCCTATGGCTTCTTAGGATTGGTGCTTGGTTGCGGTTATCTCACAAAGGCCATTATGTTTCCGATGAGTTTCGTCTTCCTTGTCACGAGTTTGTGCTTTAAGGTGGATCTGAAGAAAGCTTTGCCGAGAGGAATGTTCGCGTTCTTGGTTTTTATTGTTATAAGCGTTCCTTTCATCGCTGCGCTCTCAAAATCCAAAGGGAGATTCACCTACAGCGACACAGGCACATACAATTATGCCCTTTTTGTGTGCATGGGTCCCCCCCTCTTGCGTCCCTGGGTTCCTCCATATTTTCATTGGCAAGGCGACGTTCCCGGTTGTGGCACACCCACTCACCCCACGAGGAAGATATATGCCATGCCGGCCGTGTATGAATTCGACGCTCCGTTCCATGCCACTTACGGAGCTTGGTATGACCCGAGTTACTGGTACGAGGGTGCTCTTGCTCGCATCGATGTCGGCAATCAAATTCGTGTGTTGCGCTTAAGCTTAGAGCGATATTTCAATCTGTTTATTCGCAGCCAGCCCGTATTGATCATGGGGTTCATCATCCTCGCCTCGATGTCGTGGAGATGGCGATCCTTCGGCCCGAATAGTATGGCTCGTTGGATCTGGCTCGTACCGATTGCCGCCGTCCTGTTGCTCTATGGGCTCGTGCATGTGGAAGACAGATTCGTAGGCGCCTATATCGCGGTCTTCTGGCTGGGACTGTATATGATGGGAAGTCGCTTACCAGACTCTCCTAGCTCAAGAACCCTTCTGGGTGGAGTCATTGGAGGTGTCGCAGCGGTCGTTTTATTCTCTACGGTCCTCCCAAAGACTCTGAGCGATGTTCGAACCATTGCAGTCGGGCGGTCCGAGGCGAACGATGAGTACGTTCGCGTGGCCAAAGGTTTAAGAAAACTAGGCATACAACCGGGGACACAGATCGCACATATCGGCAGCGCTTTTCGAAGCTCCCTGTGGGCAAGGATGGCCCGGGTTCGCATCACTGCGGAGATCACATCAGAAGATGCGCCGGATTATTGGCACGCTGATAGCGCAACCAAACACGACATTCGGGAAGTCCTGACCAAGACGGGAGTCAAAGCGATCGTGACAGATAGTCCGACAAGTCCACCTCGCGACGACTCCGATATGCAATGGCAGCTGATTGCTCACCCCTCCAATCAGGACAAGCATTCTTATTACGTTTCTCTCTTCTAAGATCCATCACAACTCCGGAAGGTGTATGGGTCTTTTCTTAGCAGCCTCACGACGAGTTCAACCGAGCAGATCCCTAATCTGGTCCGATTTCCTTGGCGTGCGGCGAAGTTTGCTTCGATCCACTGCTGGTTGACCTCTCCGCCTGACTATACGGCGCCTTTCCGTAGCTCGCAATGCAGTGCCTCGGCCACCGCGTACGGTTTCGTGCTGCGACGCGTAGGTAAGCAAATGCTGCGCCATTGGAATATGCCGTCCTCGCTCCCGATTGCGCAATGTTGCCACGCTGCTGTCCATCCGCAGTGCGGTGATGTCGTCGCCCTGCCCTCACCCGAGCGGTAAATAACCGCGCTAGGTCTGTATCGAGTTGTCCAAAGGCGACAGGCTTATTCGATCCAAACAAGATTTACCCCGAGCGCTTCAGCTGCTTTGCGCTGTCTGACATCGGCGGTGATGAAGGGAATAGCCAGACCGGATGCAGCCTGAAAGGTGAGAACCGAAGCGAGGTGCAGGGCATCGAGCGTCCTGACTCCGGTTTTCTGGGCCAGTTCTTCAGCTTGATTCAGGACGATCTCGCCGACTTCCACGAGTTCCCAGTAGCTACGATTTGCGAACCCTAGACCGGATGGCAACAAAGTCACGTTGGGTAAGTTCCCCATGAGTACGTCGGCGGCTCAATATAGACAAGACTTCGACGGGAATGACGGCCGAGGAAAGGAACCGATACCGCTGCAAGAGTCGCCGAGCAGCGGCTGACCCTTGTTCCTTCACATATCGTTTCACCAGTATGCTGGTGTCGAAATAGGCCCAGCAAGTCTGTCTCACCGCTTATCTCGCTCTTGCCGAATCGCCTTGGCCAAACGACGCCCCCGAAGCGGTCTCGGCTTCCAGGCTGGGAGGCCGGCACGCTTGCTTGCAGGATGTAGGAAGCCCGCATCCTCCAATCGCTGAATAACCGCCTTCACCTTATTGCCGTTCCGAATCGGTCTCAGCACCGCGAGAGGCCGCCCTCGTTCCGTCAGGAGCACTTCACTCCCGCCTCTGACAGTTTTTATCAGACGAGAAAATTGCTGATTCGCCTCACGCAATCCGATATGCATACATTTTCATAATATGTAGTTATGTCACTACCATAGTGTGTCCTATAACGTCTGTCAACTGAGATTACCGTTCGCATTAAACAAAGAACGCGTAGGTCACTTGCCCAACTTCAGGAGGAAAAAGCAATGAGATGCGCGGACAGCAGCGAGAAAAAAGGCGTTTCGATCGCTTCATACGCCTATCACAGAACGATTGTTTGCTCCGAGGCGAAGCAATAAGTTATTATAGGAAAGTCTCTAGCCTATATAACCTGGAGGTGGATAATGATTTGGCAATATAGACATAAGTTGCAGGCACTGTTAATCGGATTAATTATTCTTTTTCCATGGTGTGGCATTATAGGAATGGCTGATGCAGAATCCGGAGATACTCAGGATCATGGTAAGACATCAGTGAGCAAGCGACAAGGCCAATCACCGGCAAGCAAACCATCAAAAGCAGCCTCTAGCGGTACGGCACCTGTGCGCAAGCGGCAAGGCCAGTCCCCGGCAAGCAAACCAACATCAAAAGCAGCTCCTAAAGACACTGGAGAGAATAACATTCCAGTGGATGACAGGCGACAAGGACAGTCACCCGGTAATGAGTGAGAGCATTATGAAGCTCGGCTCCATCCCTATGAATTCACCCCACAAAGGTCTTACCGCTTCGAGGACGGAATCTCGAGTTCTAAAAGGAAGACTCTCACGGAATGCGAGATCAGCGGCTCAGTTGCAAATGAAGGATAGCGCCATTTTCCCCGCTGGCCCAGCCATGGGTAGCATCGGAGAAACTGAGGCCGAATAACGACGTAGGGACGATCGACTTCCCCTCGCTCCAGGTGATGCCCGCATCGACCGTCCGATAGAGCATCCCGCGCTCGCCGACAATCCAGCCTTCTTGGGGGTTGGTGAAGCGCACCTTCAACAAATCCGTGAGTCTCCTACAGGTCTTCCCGCAGGGTAAGGTTTGGTCGACCCATGTGGTCCCACCGTCCGTCGTTTGAAACATGGCCCCCGCATTGCCGACCGCCCAGCCAATCGTGGAATCGGTAAAGAAGACGTCGAACAAGGTCGCCGCGCTCCGCGTTTCCTGCAGCGTCCAGGTGGTACCCCCATCGTCTGTGGAAAGGACAGTGCCTAGCGCGCCGGCGATTGCGCCCTTCCGGTCATTGATGAAGTGCGCCGCATAGAGCGCCGCCACCGTGCCGCTCGTTTGCTCCGTCCAATGCTCGCCACCATCCTCAGTGTGCAAGATCGTCCCTCCTCCCCCGACAACCCACCCCGATTTCGGTGATGTGAAATAGATTCCATACAGCGGCTGTTGCGTCTCCAAGGATTGAGAAATCCATGACTCTCCGCCATCAGTCGTGTATTTCAGAGTTCCTCCGGCTCCTGTCGCCCAGCCTTTTGATGTGTCCGCAAAGAACACAGACGTTAGCAGGATCGACGTTCCGCTTCTCATCCTCCTCCATTTCTTCCCGCCATCGGTGGTCTTCAGTATTGTCCCTCCGGCTCCTACCGCCCACCCATTCTGAGGCGTACGAAACTGAATGCTCATCAAGGTTGATTTCGTGTGACTCACTTGCATAGCAACGGAAAGATTAGAGCCTGCGCCTCTCGCCGAGTGAGGGAGCGTGAGAAACAAACAGAGGAGGAAGAAGAGTGGCGCGAACATGTTGCGCCGTCTGGCGTGAATGGGATGGAGCCGACCCAGCATTATGGAGCGGTACTTGTGTCAGGCGCCTGGAGATTCCAAAAATCCGGGTCGGGAACCGGAAGCCCCTTGGCTTCGATGGTGAACGGTCCGGCTTCAAGCGTGATCCACTTCTTCGGCGAACAACATGTTCCATCAGGAAGCAGATCCCACGATCCTCGACGAACGACCAGCGGTCCAGTCGCCAGGTTGTCGAAAAACTCGCCCTTTCTTCCGATCCCGTAGAGATTACGGTGCGGGACTTGGACCACAATTTCTTCATCGGTCCAAGACTGAACCACTGCGGCTGTGCCGTTGAACAAGACTTCGGTTCGTGACACATTCGAAACGACGGTTGCCTGTTCGCCTGATTCGTTGATTTCAAGGCCGCCCCGCCGCTTGTAGGATTTTTGGTTCAATCCAAGGTCGGCATGTTCCGCGGTTTTGAGAAATGTTCCGAACCCTCGGCCTTTGATCGTTACCGTATCATCCAACCCGGCGCTCTGAGGCTCATACGATTCGATGACCGGCGTGATGAGCGTGAAGTCTCCCGCCTCGGTGGTTTGCGTCCCTCGCTCGGCACAACAGAGACCGCCGATGTTCGGCGTGTCGGCGCTCCGGTAAATAACCACCTTGCCGGTTTTCGCGCTGAACGGCACCCAGACATCGATTCGGTCGTCATTCCAGCGATAGATCACCGCCGGCACTCCGCCGATTTCGACACGATTCTCACCGGTGTTAAAATCCGTGAAGTTGTAGGGAGTCGATCCGCTCTCTGAATAAAAACCAAAGTGCTCGCCGTTGATACGCAACAACGTCCCGATGGGCGCACTGGCCGGGCTCATGGAAATAACGCGGGGAACATGAACCGTAAACTGTGCGAGCACCCGTTCCCGCCCTTGATGCTTCAGCACAAGCGGACCAGATTCCGCATCGAGCGGGACATGAAAGACGATGACGTCGTCTTTCCATTGGGCGATGGTCACCGGCCGCCCACCGATCAGTACGGCATCATCCAGCATTTCTTTGGCATGGCCGAACCCCTGTCCGAACAAAACCACTTTCGTGCCGACAGGTCCACTGGTCGGATCCACTCGAACGGACGCAATCAATTTCAACGGAACGGCGTTGCTGACGACATGCTCGACCGGAGCACAACATGATCCGTCCGGTAACGGATCGGAGGAAGCCAGCCGAACCACGACATCACCACTCACGGCGTTCGGCGGAATTTCAAGCTCGATCTTGTCGTCTTTCCAGCGCTTGGGGCGCACCACGACCCCGCCTACCACCACGTCATTGACACCGAACATCGTGTTCGGATCGCGCGCACCTGCCGAGAGGCCGAAATGATGACCGGCGATTTGAAGAGTGGTTCCCCGTTCCCCTTCCGTCGGTGTGATGGCCTCGATCCGTGGCGTGACGATAGTCAAAAATCCGGCGAGGAGCTTCTTCTTCTTTCCGATCAACACCTCGACAAAGCCGCTCGTCGCCTTGAAAGGAACCTTGACTTCGATGACATCTGTGTCCCATCGCTGCACTAAAGCCGACACCCCGCTGACCGTCACTCGGTTGAACTGGGTCGACTTAAAGGTTCCAAACCCCTTCCCGTTCAGGATCAAAGTTGCGCCGGGAGTAGAAGACCGAGAAGACAGTTCAATGAGCGTCTGGCCTGCCTGTGCCGTAAGGATGTTCGCTCCATCACCAAAACATACCAGCCAAAGGAGGAATGCGGTCAAGAGGGAGATTTGTTTCATAGACAGCCTATCGAAAAGAAGACGAAAGACATACCGGAGGTTCAACACATAACATGCCCGACTTTAACAAGCCATTTTTTCGGGAGTCAAGGCGGCAACGGGCAGTCGGATGGGGCGCTGATCCCTAGTCGTCCAGTTGATACTCAGGACGAAACGGGAGTTCAAACAATGACTCGTCAAATGAGAAGGGTGACATCTATCATGGAATCGCCGGACCTCTTTGTGAACCGACAGCCTGAACGATCGTATCGTGGAGTTGCTCCACCGCTGCTTCTTTGGTCAGCAGCGTAGCCGCTCCGGCTCGCTGCATCGCGTCGTTGTTGTCGTCTCCGACGTTCACGGAAATGCCGATGATGACGGTTTCCGGCCATTTGGTTTTGATCTGCAGTGTGGCTTCGATCCCATTCATCTTCGGCATATTGATGTCCATTACCACCACTTGCGGGCGAAGTTGCTCGACCAATTTCATCGCTTCGACGCCATCTCGAGCCTCTCCCATCACCTGAATATCCGCATAGGCATCCAGCACCGATCGCAGCCCTTGCCGCACCATGGCATGATCGTCCACCAAAAGAACGCGAATCGTTGCATTCTTCTGAAGTATTGAGTGTTGGGTGCTGAGTGCTGAGTCTGCCGTTCCTGATGACGCAGGATTCAGCACGTTCGTCTCAGCGCTTCCTGCCAAGGGTAAGACCAGCGTCGCGCTGGTTCCGTGCCCTAGAGCGGAGTTGATAGTAAACGTGCCGCCCAATGCCCGCATACGCTCCTGAATGCTATACAGGCCGAACTTGGAGGAAATCCCGCCGCTCGGCACTCCTGCCGCCGCAGCAGCAAGATCGAATCCGGTCCCCTCATCTTTCACGGTGATGCAGAGATGGTCCGCTCGCTTTTCCATCGTGAGGGCGGCCTGTCCTGTTCCCGCATGTTTGGCCGAATTGATCAGAAGCTCCCGCACCGATTGAAACAGCAACACACGTTGATCTTCCGGCAGGTTGAAACTTTGGTCGTCGAACACGACGACGGCTACGGTTTGCTCATGTTTTTTCTTCATGTATTCGGCGAGCCACTTGAGACTGGCGGCCAGGCCATGATCACGCAGGACCGGGGGGCTGAGTTCGGCCACCAGCGTCCGGCTATAGGTCAACGCGTCGGACAAGATGCCGTCGACCTTTTTCAGGACGGTTTCACAGGCCGGTACGCCGCTGGCCGCGCGCTTTCCCTGTCCGATCGTCAACTTGCCGACGACCAGCATCTGCTGCAGGTGGTCGTGCAGTTCGGTGGCCAGGCGTTTCCGCTCGCGCTGTTCCGCCAAATTCAACTCGCTCGTCAGCGCGCGCAGGCGGTCCTGCGACTGCCGCAATTCCGCCGTCTTCACGTTCACCGCCTGTTCGAGCTCCACGTTCCAGCGTTGTAAATGCGCTTGCGCTTCGCGCAATGCTTCCTCCGCCTGCTTTCGGTCATCAATATCTTCAATAATGGAAATGAAATGAAGCGGCATGCGATGCGCATCTCGGATGAGCGAGACCGTCTTATTCACCCAGATCAGTGAGCCGTCCTTTCGTACGTAGCGCTTTTCCATTGAATAGGTTTCAGCTTCACCCGCCAGCACGCGACGTGCCTGTAGCCACTCGGCCTCCAGATCGTCGGAGTGGGTGATATCCGCGAAGTTCATGGTAAGCAATTCTTCGCGCAAATAGCCGGTGATCGTGCATAAGGAATCGTTGAACCGTAACCATCGGCCGTCCAGTCCGATGTGGGAGATACCGACAGCGGCATTGGCAAAGGTTGCGCGATACCGCTCTTCGCTCTCGCGTAGGGCCAGCTCCGCTTCCTTGCGGTCATGGATATCGGTGCAGGTCCCCACCCATGACTGAATGCGACCTTCAGGATCCCGCACCGGCGCCCCTCGCACACGAAACCATCGATATGATCCGTCGACAGCGCGGCGAAATCTTGTTTCGGCATCGTACTCCCCGCCTGTCTCGACGGCGTTCTTCCACGCGTCGGCCAATCTTGGCGCATCGTCGGGATGCTGGACCGTGAGCCAGCCGCCGTGTCTCGTCGTCTCATGCGTCAGTCCCGTATAGTCGTACCACCGTTGATTCTCGAACCCCATCTCGCCTTGCCCGTCGGTCTGCCATACGAAGTGCGGCATCGCCTCGGCCAGCATGCGGAACCGTTCTTCGCTTGAGCGTACCGCGTCTTCCACCTGCTTGCGCGCAGTGATGTCCGTCAACAAGTTCACCGCGCCGACGATGTGCCCTTCGGCATTTCGCAAAGGATCGATGTGGACGATCACATGGCGTCTGGTGCCGTCGGAGCGTTCGAGAACGGCTTCCTGACCATGCACAGTTATGCCGTTCTGCACCACATCGACCATGGGCGTCTTGTCGTGCGGCAGCGGTGTCCCATCCAGAAGCTTGTACGACCCGCCGAACCGGCTGTCGTTGTCGCCGAGCTCCGGCCGGCGACCCCATAGTTCGGCTGCTTGACCGTTGTAAAACGTGATATGACCTTCCCGATCGATCGTGTACATCGCCGCCGGCATGCGCTCGATGAGAGACCGATAGCGCATTTCACTCTCGGTGAGACGTGCGATGAGCCGTTGATTGTCCCGCTCCTGCTGGGCCAACTTCAGCAGTGCCCGCACGGTGCCGATGAGCTCCTCTTCTTCCGCCGGTTCGACTAAATAGGCATCCGCGCCGACTTCCAGGCTTCTCACTCGATCCGGCGCGTTGACGCGGGCGGCGGAGGTTTGCAGTATTTTGATGAATTTCGTCTCAGGGTGAGTCTTGAGTCGCTGACAGACCTCGAAACCGCTGAGGTCCGAGAGGTTGACGTCGAGGAGGATGAGAGCAGGCCGTTCTGCGGCGGCGACAGTAAGCGCATCGGCGCCGTTGTCCGCTTCAATGATTCGGTACCTCCTCTGCCGGCTGAGCAGACGGCTCTTTACGTACAAGGCGGCCGGACTATCGTCGACGACGAGAATGGTCGGATGATCGGATTCTGCTGCGGACTGAGTCATATCAACCTCACGAGACTCATCGGTGACCTGGCGGCATTTCGCCTCTCCAGTTCTCAACCATAACCGGATGCTCCTATTCTTGCCATCCACCTCGACCAGTGCCGCCGATGTTCATTGTTCACAGGGCACTGTGACCGAAAAGGTCGAGCCGTTCCCGAGTTGACTCTCAACCATGATGATGGCGCCGAGCACATCGGCGAGCCGTTTACACAGCGCGAGGCCCAAACCTTGTCCTCTCATTCGCCGTTGCAAGGGATGACGGATTTGGAAAAATTCTTCGAAGATGCGTGCCTGATCTTCGGGCGCGATGCCGATTCCGCTGTCGCGCACGACAAAACGAACAGCCTGTCCGTTTGAGACCGACTCGGCCGAGACGGTGATCGGACCCCGCTCGGTATATTTCACCGCATTGTGGACGAAATTATAGAGAATGCGGCTCAAGAGGGTATCGTCGGTCATCAGTTCTGGCAGTGAGCCCGGCTCCTGTATCACGAGACTCACGCCGGGCCGTGAAGGAAACAGTTCTGCGGCGGCGCGCAGGCTTTGGAACAATGAGGGTACCGTGCATCGGCGGGATGCCGGTTGCAACTTGCCGGTCTTGATTGTGTTGAGATCCAGCATCGTATCGATGAGAGTCAGCAGTTGTTGGGCCCCTGTCTGCACCATCCCGATTTGCTTGTCCTGCTCCGGTGTCAACGGACCGTCCACACGATCCAGCAAGAACCGGCTGATGCCGATGATCCCGTTCAATGGAGTGCGATACTCATGGCTTACCGTGTAGAGGAGTCGGGTCTTTTGTTCATCAGAAGCGCGAAGTTGTTTGATGGCGTACTGCAAGCGCCGTTCGCTAAGATCCTTTGCCGCATCGATCTGATTCAAGGTCCCCGCTACCGTCCATAGAATGACGCTGAAGCCGATGACAGTCAGCCCGACAGCCATGAGCAGGCTGAAGCGGCCATTGTACAATCCGGCCGTTTCTCCCATCTGATGGACCCAGCCGATGATGAGAACCATCCCCACCATCAGCGGAACCATACGCTGCAGCATGGAGCCTCCCGCTGTGCCGGCTGTGGCCGTTTTCATCAACCCTCGATCGGGCCGGAGACAGAGCAAGGCGAGACTCAGCAACACAAATGAGACCGCCGTATGCACCGCCATCGATTTGTACGACGGTATGGCATAGAGCGATTGCTTGTGGAAGAGATACCCCAGCACGACGAGCGAACAGATGAACATCACAACAGCGGCCAAACTTTGAGAGATATCGTGCCGGACATTTTGCTTCATCGAAGCAGGAACGGCTCCTCCGAGAAGCACAAAGCAGAGGGCCGTTGCCGGCGCCGCCCATGTGGGAGGCACTGTCGTTCCTTCATGAGGCAACACATATCCCAGCAAGGTGCCAAGCCCCAGCAGACCCGCCGTCGCAGCCAAGCCAAATACCATACCGTTTCGAAGGGGAGTGCCGATTTGGACCGGACTGGTGATATGCGGATTGAGCAACAACAGGGCACCGGCCAAGAGCAGCAAGCCGATTGCCGTGGTGATTTTCATCGAGGCAAAGTCCGGAAACACACTGATAAGTCGGTTGATATGGAATGTCCAACCCACAAGGACCAGCACGGCGATGAATGCCACCGTAGCGGCAAACCACTTGGAAGTCCGATAGTACCGATCACTGGGCACGCCGTTCTGGTACGACTCGTCCACGGAATTCCAAGTCTGAAGATTCATGCGCTGCAGATCATACTACTCGGAAGGAAGCGGCTTCGGCATTTTCGCCTCCCGACTGATACCCTCGCCTGGCGGCCATACGTCTCAGAATCGGGAATACACGCTTTGAGAGAAGAATCGGTGGTCTTGGCCTCAAGCATGGAAGATGCCTTTTTGACTCGAAAGAAGCGGACAAAATAGAAGAAGCTTACTGCATGCCAGAGTCTCGGTAAACCCCTTAGCGATGAAAACCAGGGGTTTCCCTAGGGCAGCATGTGACTATGACGAACGCAGCTCCACAATCAGTTCGATTTCGAGAGGTGCCTGGCGTGGCAACTCCGCCGCACCCACAGCGACTCGTGCATGGCGGCCTGCATCTCCGAACAGGGACACGAGCAGATCGGATGCACCATTGAGAACTTGCGGTTGATCGGTAAAGCCGGAAGCCGAGGCGATATAGCCGACCATCTTGACGATCCGCTTGACTCGATCCAGCGATCCGGCTTCGCTCCGGACGATACTGATGCCGTTCAGCACCGCTACTCTTGCCGCCTCAACTCCCTGTTCGACTGTGAGATTCTCTCCTAGCTTGCCGGTCATCACAAGCCGGCCCTCGTGTGCAGGTAGTACACCGGAGAGAAACAACAGATTCCCCGTCCTCACTACCGGCACATAGTTTGCGACAGGCTTTGGAGGAGCCGGCAGGGTAAATCCGAGTTCTTTTAGTCTGTTCTCATAGGATACATTGGACATGTTCCGACCCTATCCCTTCTCGTCCCCTATCCCTTCTCGTCCTTCCTACCCTTTTCTTCCTTCGCCTATCTTTTATTTCCCACTCATGACTATCCCGGCCTGAGCGCATCCAAGAAACTTTCCCCAACCGGTAATCGCTCGGCTCGAAGTGCCTCCACGATCGTCTGTCCCACATCCGCCGCAGTCGTCCTTGTCCCCAAATCGACGCCTTGCGCGAGTTTTGGTCCGCTCGCGAAGACCGGAACATACTCTCGTGTGGACGTTCGGCCAGGCAATGAGAAATCTCTCCCGTGATCGCCCGTCACAATGACCATGTCGCCGAGACGCAACCGTTCGAACAACTCAGGCAGACGATGATCACATTCCTGTACGGCTGCCGCCGACTGTACAGCATCCTCGGACAGCAGATCCAGGCTGGCGCAGATGAGACCGCGAGGCACTTTGTTCAACATACCGATGACTGCATCAAACGCCGCCATCCCCGACGCAACCGGGAAGGACTTCGTCAACCCTCGCCCACTAAAGAGATCATAGACCTTTCCCACCCCCATCACGAGCTGACCGGATCGGCTCAAGACATCCAACATCGTCACACCCGGTGGCTCGACCACAAAGTCTTTTCGTCCCACCTGCGGCCGAAGCAAGTCATGCCCACCGATGAGCGGCTGTCCGACGACACGAATGAGAGTCCCCGCATCTTTCACGGCTTTTCGGATCTCGCGACATCGCTGTTGGAATTCGGCCGGAGCCATGAGTGACTCATGCATGGCCAACACGCACGTATTGTCTCCGTCCGTCCATAGAATAGGCGCTCCGGTGGCCATATGCTCCATACTATGCCGCCGGAGCATCACTCCCATGGACGAAATGCCTCGGCCGATCGACTTTCTACCGAAGAGCTGTTCAACAATGTCGACGATTGTGGCTGGAATGCCGGACCTACAGACCGCCCGGGATTCTTTCTGAATCACCCCGCCGATTTCCCAGTATCCGACGACAGAATCTTTACCCGACGAGGCGAATTCCAGCCGCCCAAAGGAGCCGTTCGGCTGGACCATGGCCCGTACACCTTTGATCGAAGCGATATGCCCCAACCCGAGCATCTCGAAATTGGGTAAATTCAGTCCATCGACCGTCTCGGCCAGGTGCACGATGGTATTCGCATCGGCATCGCCGTCCGGCAACGCACCCACCCCAAACCCATCAACGACCAACAGAATGACTCGATTGATCATCAGTGAACTATACCAAGTCTCCGGAGTCCGACATAGATGCGTATGGAACGAACATGTGTACCTAGAGGTGGGAGCGACGGCTATGATACCGCTCCATCAAACAATAGATGCCGGTACAAACATTTTCGTGTCGGCGCCGCGGAACCGACATCGAGGCCTCAACTGAGTACCTCATTATTATTTATTATTCTTGTTGATGTATCGCCGCCCGCCATTCATGGATGATCTTGAGACCGGCACTGGTTCCGATCCTATCGGCTCCCGCTTCCAGCATTGCGCGCGTCGTCTTCCAATCGCGAATGCCGCCCGAGGCCTTGACCTTGACCCGCCCCGCGACGACCGCCCTTAACAATCGCACATCCTCGACCGTCGCCCCCGCGGTTCCGAAGCCGGTTGACGTCTTCACGTAGTCGGCCCCGGCTTCCACGACCAAACGACAGGCCGTTCGTTTCTCCTGAGGCGTGAGATAACAGGTTTCTAGGATCACTTTATGCTCGACACCCACGGTCGCTTTCACGACCTCAGCGATGTCCGTCCGCACATAATCATGATCGGCCGACTTCAGTCTGCTGATATTCAACACCATGTCCAATACCGTTGCGCCCCGCTGCACGGCCTCGACGGCTTCAGCCACCTTGATCGTGGTGCTGTGCCCCCCTAACGGAAACCCGATGGGAATGCCGACGCGAATGCCGGTTCCGGCCACTGCCGCCATCGTCTCATCGAGGTAACATGGTGGGACAAAGATGACCGTGAACCCGTTGTCCTTCGCCTCTTCACACAACCGAAGCACCTCGACTTTCGTCGCATCCGGTCTCAAGACCGTGTGGTCGATAAGAGCAGGGAGATTCCATCCTGACATGCGTTACGATGCTCCTTCCTTGCCGTGTGTTCGTCCACCATCGGGAGTCATAAAGGTCTGCGAGCGATTTCCTCGTCGGAAGGGGCGCTTCTGGTACTTTTCCACCGCTTTGTTATGTTCCACGAGCGTCGCGGAGAATTGATGCGTTCCGTCATTCTTCGAGACGAAGTAGAGATACGCAGAAGGCACGGGATACAAGGCGGCACGGATCGACTGTGCGCCGGGGTTGGCGATCGGCCCTGGCGGCAAACCGGCCCACCGGTAGGTATTGTAGGGGCTGGGGTGGGTGAGATCCTTTTTATGAAGGTTTCCATCGAAACTCGGCAGACCGTAGATCACCGTCGGGTCGCTCTGCAGAGGAATATGTTTCTTCAACCGATTATGGAACACCGAGGAGATGTGTGGGCGTTCGTCTCCGATACCGGTTTCTTTCTCGATCACTGAAGCGAGAGTCAACACTTCATGAACCGTCAAACGAATGTCTTTGGCCCGCGCCTGCCATTCCTGAGTCATGGTATGCCCCAGTTGCTCCACCATGGTCTTGATGACGTCTTTGGCGGCCGTCGGCCTGGCAAAACGATAGGTGTCGGGGTACAGATATCCTTCGGCCGTATCCGCTGAAATTCCCAACGTTTTAATGAAGGACTTGTCCAAAGCCAATCGAATAAATTCCGCGCGAGTCGTGATGCGATAGTCGTCCAGCACATCGGCGATTTGAGTGATCGTATATCCTTCGGGAATCGTAATGGAATGAAGCACCACCCGTCCGGCAAGCAACTTGGCAAGAATGTCGGCGGGGGCCATGGCGGCGTTGAATTCATACTCGCCGGGATGAATCTTGCGATCCGCCTCTTGGGCTCTTCCCAGAAGCAGAAACGCCGAACGGCTCCTGATCAGTTGTTCCCGCTCGAGCAAGGCCGCAGCTTGTTGAAACGTCGCGCCTTCCGGGATCACGACGATTTTCTGCGGAGGGCGATCGGATTCGGACAGGGCGGGCGCTTCAGCCCACCGGATCATCTGATATCCGGCCACGCCGGCGAGAGCGACGATGGCGATCAATACGATGAGGATCAGACGCAGCGTCATAGGATCGGTCGTCAGGAGACAATTCCTTGCACTCTTCCAGCGCCTCCTCGGCAAGCTTGCCTTCGACGGATTGAACGGGAACCTGGTCCTGCGCTTCAAGGTAACTTCGCAGAAGAATCGCGGCTGCAATACGATCGACGATTCCTTTGCGTTTTTTCCGGCTGACATCCGCGGCGATCAACAATTCTTCCGCCGCTTTGGTCGTCATCCGTTCGTCCCACAGGACGACCGGCACGGGCAAGCTCCCTTCCAGTTTGTCTGTAAACTCGCGCATCGCCCGAACGGCCGGCCCTTCCCGTCCGTCCAACTGAAGCGGCAACCCCAATACCACCCGCTCCACACTGTGCGATTCGACCAGCGCGGCGATATGGGCAACATCCCGATCCAGCGTCCTTCGTTCGAAGGTTTCGAGCGGCTGCGCCGTCCAGCCTAATTCGTCGCTGAGCGCGACGCCGATCCGCTTGGTGCCGTAATCGAGCGCGAGAATGCGGCCAGGCATGATTCTACCGCCCGAGGGTGCTTTCAACCAGACCAAAAACCTTTTCCAACGCGGCGTCGAGCTTGGCCGGATCCTTCCCCCCGGCCTGGGCCATTTCGGGCCGGCCGCCTCCGGTTCCACCCACCTCGGCCGCCATGGCTTTAATGAGCTCGCCGGCTTTGAGCCTGCCGATCAAATCTTTCGTCACCACGACCAGCAGCGAAACCTTGCCGTCGTCGGTCGCTGCGCCGAGCGCGATGACGCCGCTCTTCAGCCTATCGCGCAGCTGATCCGCCAGCGCTCGCATGCCGTTCACGTCCAGTCCATCCGTCCGCTGCCTGTGCACCGTCACCCCGGCAACTGTCCGAGCGTTCGAGGCGACCGACGCGCCGCTGGCCATTTTCAATTTCAACTCTTCCAACTCCCGCTCCTTGTCCTTGAGCTGCATCATCAGCTTGCGGGTCTTGGCCACCAGTTCGGACTGCCCTGCCTTCAACACATCAGACAGCTCACGGACATCGGCTTCGAGCTTCTTCATGAGTCCGTACGCGCCGATGCCGGTCTGGGCTTCGATGCGACGCACGCCGGCCGCCACCCCCCCTTCCGAGACAATGCGGAAGAGTCCGATGTCACCCGTCTGCCGGCAATGGGTGCCGCCGCACAGTTCTTTGCTGAACGATTCGACGCTCACGACGCGCACCTGTTCGCCATACTTGTCGCCGAAGAACGCCAGGGCGCCGTTCGCCACGGCATCCTGAATGCTCATCACTTCGGTGCGCACGGCCTCGTTCCTACGGATTTCTTCATTCACCGTCGATTCGAGATCGTCGATGTCGCGGGACGAAAGCGGTCGAAAATGAGCAAAGTCAAACCGCAGGCGGTTGGGTCCGACGAGAGATCCATACTGCTTCACATGCGGCCCGAGCAAATCGCGCAAGGCCGCATGAACGAGGTGCGTTGCCGTATGATTGCGCGCGGCGTCCCGGCGCATGGAGGCATTCACTGCCATGTGCAAGAGCGTTCCTTCTTGGATACGTCCCTTGCGGACGGTTCCCTTGTGCAAGATGACCGTCGGCGCCGGCCTCGTCGTCTCCTTGATATCCACCACCCCTTCAGGGCCTGTCAAGGTTCCTCGATCTCCGACCTGCCCGCCGCCTTCAGCATAGAAAGGCGTCACATCCATTGCCAGTTCGACAGTCTCCCCTTCGACCGCTTCCTTGACGAGTTGCTCGCCCTTGAGAATCGCACGCAAGATGCCGTCGCTTTCCAGATGCTCATAGCCCACGAATGTCGTAGTCCCGATACGTTTGGCCAGCTCCGCGACGGCCGGCCTGGCTGTTTCTTGTTCGAATCCGCCGGTCTTGCGCGCGCGAGTCCGCTGCTCTTCGATCGCCGCATTGAAGCCGGGTTCGTCGATCGTCATGCCCTGTTCCCGGCAGACCTCGGTCATCAAGTCCATCGGGAAGCCGTAGGTGTCATAGAGTTTGAAGACGTCGTCTCCGGGCAAGACCGTCTGTTTCGCCGCCTTCGCCCGCTCGATCATATCGGTCAAAATCGGCAGACTTTGGTCGAGCGTCGCGATAAACCGCTCCTCTTCGCCTTTGGTCGCTTCGGCGATCGTGCCGGATGCCGCGCGCATTTCCGAATAGGCGACGGCCATCTGGTCCACGACCGTCGCGCTGAGTTCGTGCAGAAAAGGTTCGACAATGCCGAGCAGGCGGCCATGGCGGGCCGCGCGGCGTAGAATCCGCCGCAACACATACCCCCGTCCTTCGTTCGAAGGCAGCACGCCATCCGTCATCAAAAACGTAATGGCGCGCAGATGGTCCGCGATCACGCGCATCGAACGATCCGAGGATTCCTTCTTGCCATACTCGGTGGCGGCTCGTCCGGCGATAGCCGCCAGCAGCGGTGTGAAGAGATCGCTGTCGTAATTGCTGTAGACCCCTTGTGCCACGGCGGCCAGCCGCTCGAGCCCCATCCCTGTGTCGATGCTCGGCTTCGGTAACGGGTGGAGCGTGCCGGAAGCATCGCGGTTGTACTGCATGAAGACGAGATTCCAGATCTCGATCACGCGATCGCCCTCGCCGTTCGGCCGATCATCGCCGGACACCGAGGGACCCTGATCGAAGTGAATTTCCGAGCAGGGGCCGCAGGGACCGGTGTCCGCCATTTGCCAGAAGTTGTCTTTTTCGCCGCACCGGACGATGCGCGACGGCATGACACCGATTTTCTTCCACAACCTCTCGGCCTCATCGTCCTCGCGGAAGATCGTCACCCACATCCGATCTTTCGGCAACCCGACCGTCTGCGTCAGAAATTCCCATCCGAATTTGATGGCATCGTCTTTGAAATAATCACCGAACGAAAAGTTGCCGAGCATCTCGAAAAACGTATGGTGGCGTCTGGTGTACCCCACATTTTCAAGATCGTTGTGTTTCCCGCCGGCGCGAAGGCATTTTTGCACGGAGACGGCTCTCGTGTAGGGACGGCGTTCTTCTCCGAGGAAGACCCGCTTGAATTGATTCATGCCGGCGTTGGTAAAGAGCAGGGTCGGGTCCGCCTGCGGAATCAAGGACGAGCTGGGCACCGCCTGATGACCCTGTTCCTCGAAATAACGAATAAAGGCCCGCCGCAGATCAGTCGCACTATTCTTCATAACCAGATTCCTCGTTGGACTCCTCTATCATACGATCAATAGTCTCCTCACTGAAACCCCGCTGACGGAGAAGGTACCCGATCTGAGCCGAAGTCAATCGACGGCCACGGTGTTGAGCAGCCTGCAGTGCGCACCGAGCCAATACCCTTTCATCTCTCTCGCGCAAGGCCTCAGCCGCCACCTGAGCGGCCAAGGCTTCGGAAATTCCTTTGGCCTGCAATTCGACCTTCAGTCGTTCTTCCCCCATCGGCCGAACTGCCAGCCGTTTGTTGACCCATCGTTGGGCATAGGCATGATCGTTGAGGTACCGGAGGTCCGACAATCGCTGAATCGTTTGAGCGATGTGAGGAGACGAAGCTCCTTTTGATCTGAGAAACTGTTCAACGTGGGCGGTCGTCCGATCTCTTTTTGCCAAGAAGCGAATCGCGAGGTGAACGACATCGACCGGACTCGTCGATACGGCTGGGGAGCGAGGCCGTACGCTCTTCCGGTTACCGATGCGCCCGCTTTTCTTCGCTGCGCCCGGCAGGCTTTTCTTCTTTGGCCTCAGTTTTTTTCTCACTACGAACCGGGACGCCGGCCGCTTCGCGAAGTTTCATTTCGATCTCGCGGGCTGTGGATACATTATTCTTGAGGAAATCTCGGGCCGCGTCGCGCCCCTGGCCGATCCGTTCTCCCTTGTAAGAATACCAGGCACCGGATTTTTCGATGATTTTCTTGTCGACACCCAAATCCACGAGCTCGCCGGTTTTGGAAATGCCCTCGGCAAACATGATATCGAACTCCGCCTGACGAAACGGCGGCGCCATTTTGTTCTTCACGATCTTCACACGGACACGACTTCCCATCACCTCCTGACCTTCCTTAATCGATTCAATGCGACGGATATCCAACCGGACGGAGGAATAGAATTTGAGCGCATTCCCTCCGGTTGTGGTCTCCGGATTTCCGAACATCACACCGAGCTTCATGCGGATTTGATTAATGAAGATCACCGTCGTCAGGGACTTGGCAATAGCGGCCGTCAGCTTTCTCAGCGCCTGCGACATGAGCCGTGCCTGAAGACCCATATGGGCATCGCCCATTTCGCCTTCGATCTCGGCACGCGGGGTCAAGGCGGCCACTGAATCGATGACGATCAAATCAACGGCACCGCTCCGCACCAACGTTTCCGCGATCTCCAAGGCCTGTTCACCCGTGTCCGGCTGAGACACAAGCAGGTCGTCGGCCTGCACACCCAGCTTTTTGGCATAGGTCAAATCCAACGCATGTTCCGCATCGATGAACGCGGCGACGCCACCGGCTTTTTGCACTTCGGCAATGCAATGCAGCGTCATGGTCGTTTTCCCAGAAGCCTCCGGTCCGAAGATCTCAATGACCCGCCCACGTGGAAGTCCGCCTACCCCGAGGGCAATGTCGAGGCTCAGAGAACCGGTGGAAATCGCCGGCACATCGACCTTCTCCTCCGCCCCCAACTTCATGATGGCACCCTTCCCATACTGCTTTTCGATTTGGGACAGGGCTAAGTCGAGCGCGCGCTTCTTATCGTCTTTTTCGGACATACAGATCTCCTAACAAATGAAAGGAATGAATCCGATGGATTATACCCAAGCAGCCAGGGGAAACCTAGTCCGAATCTGGGGATGGAAGCATTCAAGGCTATGCAGGCAAAGCAATGCTTGACTCTCACTCCCTGCAACCTTCATCGAAAATCAATCGTGAGGTCGGTTCGAATCTCTCGGCCTTCAATCGATTCTCGATCCGTCATTTTGGCACACCTATGCCTTCACGACACGGTATGAGCAGCACACCGTTCCTCATTTGTTCCTAGAAAACTCATCTACCCGTCACATTTCGTTATGGTCTCGTTTGTTTCTCCAAGCGAGGCAAACACTTTGCAGCGTGTCGCGCGACTCGCAATTCAAGATTAACCTGAACTCCACATGAAAAAGTGCTTCTTTTTAGAGTCTCTCAATCTGGTGTAAGAGATAGTGCCGGGCGTCAATGCCGACAAAGATACGCGGTTGGTCAGGAAAGGAGAAGTCCATGTCAAAAAACATTATCGTCTGCACCGACGGTACGTGGAGTCATCCGGATTCCCAGGACCCGACCATTGGCACGGCACCGGATGAGACGAATGTCTTTAAGTTCTTTGCCCTTCTGCCGGGCGAGGCGCAGATCCGCCCGGCCGGTGTGCGTATCAAATCGATCCAAGGACAAACCGCCTTTTACGACGACGGCGTCGGGGCCGATGGCATCTGGGCAGTACGAATGGCCGAAGGAGCGACGGGAGCCGGTTTGGAACTCAAGCTGCAAGCCGGATATCGATTTATATGCGAACAATACGAGGATGGTGACCGGATTTACCTGTTCGGGTTCAGCAGGGGTGCGTATACCGCCCGCAGCATCGGGGGAATGTTGACCAAATGCGGCGTGCCGGCCCGGCAACGACTGAACGATACCTTCGCGAGCCATGCCTTTGATGTCTACCGCCGCAACAACGACACGATCACCGCCCAATTCCGCAAAGATTATCAAAGCCGAGACGTGTGGATCGAAGTCATCGGCGTGTGGGATACGGTGGGCGCCCTCGGTATTCCTCTCGCGCTCTTCAGCGGCCTCGATCATCTATTGTTCAGTTTTCACGACACCTCGCTGCACCCGAACGTCCGCTTCGGCTACCATGCCGTCGCTATCGATGAGAAGCGGGAAAGTTTTCCACCCACCCTGTGGGACCCGCGCGAAGGTGTGGAACAGGTGTGGTTCGCCGGGGTCCATTGCGATATCGGCGGCGGTTATAAGGAAACGGGCTTGTCCGACGTGACGTTTGGATGGATGCTGAACAGCGTGCAACCCCATGGCTTACTGTTCAAGGACGGCACGTTCACCAAGGATGGAGCCGCCACAATCACCGGCGATCCTCTCATGGAACCGATGCATGATTCCTACAAACCGCCGTTCATCACGCTTCGCCCCTCCGTACGCGTGATTCCTCCATCCGCCATGTTACATGTCAGCGTGCAAGAACGGCTGGAGAAGGCGAAACCGGAGTACCGGCCGGTCAACCTACCGCCGGAACCGCGCAAATACGTCGAATGATCACGTCTCACCAATCGGCGTTCAGTGAGTCACTCAGCTCCTGGCAAGCATTGCCCTTTTCTTCAGCTACCACCTTCATGATTGCAACAGAGCCGCAGCAGCTTCTCGGAGTCATCAAGGACACGGCACGAACGATTCCCCATGACGTCAGGTTCAGAACACTAGGCGTTTTGCGAGGTGTGTTGGAGGGATGAGACTTGCTTCACTATAGTCGTGCTGAATCGTGGTCGAAATTATTGGACGGTGAGGTCGACAGGGGGAGCCCAAGAGCGACATGACCGACCGGACGCTGACTAGGCGCTGACGAAGATGTAAAAGTACATAGAGAGGAGCCGTTTCATGCACGGATTTACCACGAGACAACTGCACGCCGACGGGCGGACGAAGCCCATGAATGCACATGCGATGCCGATTTTTCTTACGTCAACGTTTGCGTTCGATTCTCCCGAAACGGGGGCGGATCTATTTTTGGGACGTCGCGCCGGACACGTCTACAGCCGGATCGGGAATCCGACGGTCGAAACCGTCGAGCAGGTGATCGCTGATTTGGAAAATGGAGAGGCAGCCGTTGCCTTTGGGTCTGGGATGGCGGCCATCCAGGCCGGCTTGTTGAGTGTTGTGAAAGCGGGCGATCATGTGATCTGCGGCGAAGCGCTGTATAGTCCCAGCCTCCATTTGATCACGAAGCGATTGGCCGATTGGGGGATTACCTCCACGGTGGTCGATACCTCGGATGTGCGGGCCGTCGAAGACGCCATTCGAGACAACACGAAAGTGATGTTCTATGAAACGCCCGCCAATCCCACCTGCAAGATCACCGATATCCAGGCCCTCGCCGAACTGGCCCGGCCCAAAGGCATCGTGACGATCGTCGATAACACCTTTGCCAGCCCGTATTTTCAGCGGCCGCTGGATCTCGGCGCGGATCTGTCTCTCCATAGCGCGACGAAATATCTGAACGGACACGGCGACGTGATCGGCGGGATTGTCGTGGCTCGCGCTGAGCTGGCCACTCAGATTCGTACGTATCGCCGCGACACCGGCGGCATTCTGAGCCCATTCGACGCCTATCTGCTCTTGCGGGGCATCCGAACCCTGTCCTTGCGCATGCAACGGCATCACGACAACGCGATGAAGCTTTTTGAATTTCTCGCCGGTCTGCCGACCGTCAGCAAGATCTACTATCCCGGCGATCCCCAGTTCCCCGGCCACCATGTGGCGGCTCGACAGATGACCGGCTTCGGCGGGTGCTTCAGCTTCGAGGTGGCCGGCGGATTCGAGGCGGCCAAGCGGCTGTTGAAGCGACTGAGACTGTGCACGTTGGCGGTGTCCTTGGGCACTGTGGATACGTTGATCGAACATCCGGCGTCGATGACCCATGTCGCGACGCCGAAAGAGGTCATGGAGCGACAGGGAATCACAAGCGGGCTCGTGAGAATCTCGGTCGGTTGCGAGGATATCGAGGATGTGATCGCCGATCTGGAGGAGGCATTGAAACCGGGTTGAGCGGCCCGCACGGGTTCAGCAACGCACCGATCGGTTGATCGCCGTGACGCCGCGCCGGACTCTCTTCTTGAGAAAAGCAAGAGAGTCGTGGTATCCGAGAAGAATCAAACGAGCCCGGCGTGAGGACGGCTCCACGGGATTTAGCCCAAGTTTGTTGATTCGGCAACTGAATGCCCCAACCAAATCATTGGAAAGAGTCTTTACCTTGAATCTCAAAGGCCTCATCCACAGGGAATTAGGCGAAGGTTTGACGGAAAAGGAATTGGCTGCGCTGGTCGGAGTCCCGTACAGAACAATCACCAATATTCTTGCCAACAAGACTCAGGACGATCCCGCGGTCTGGGAAAAGTTCGCGAAGTATTTTCGGATGGACGCGGACTTCTTGCGCACCGGCATATCGCCGCACGCACGAACGACGGTCGAGTTGCCGGTCAAGGCTCATCATTCCACGGCTGGTCGAATCCAAAAATTTCCGCTGCTGCGCTGGGACCACATGAGCCAAGTCGCGACAAGGGACATCCTTCCTGAGGTGCTCCAAGCCGAGGCGATGATCGAGGCGACCGACGTGTCGGGAACGCGCACCTTCGCCGTGAAAGTCCAAGACGATTCGATGGAGCCCTTGTTCAGCAAAGAGGAAATGATTTTTGTCAATCCGGACCTCGAGTGGAAACACGACGACTATGTGATCGCCCACTATCGGGATGGAGACTCGGAAGCCATGCTCCTTCGTCAAGTGAAACGCATCGGCGCCCAATGCATACTCCACCCGTTGAACCGGAAGTATGCCGACATCCCCGTGACGAGCCAGGACGCCGTGTGGGGGAAGGTCGTCCGGCTCAGAAAGAATCTCTGAATGTACGCTGATCTGCCGGGAGGAAGGCCACTCATCGTCCTATCGGTGTGGTGACTCTCGACGATGTCCTACAGCGGCCCAGTTGGAGAGCCGCTTTCGAGTCGTCTATGCCGTTCATCAACAAACACGCATCATGCGCTTGATAGCCGTGGAGCCTTGCCGCTCTGTATATGAGGAGCCGGCCGAGCGGCTTCGTCAAAAAATCTACGAATAACCATTCGTCGGTTGACTCCCTTGCCTCTTCACTTATAAGTTCTCACGATTCACGTGTCACGCAGGGAGATGAAATCGGTCATGTCACTGTGGAGATCAACTCTCTGTATGCTCGTACTTCTTCTCGTGAGCGGCTGTGTCACAACGCCGGAGGAGAAACTCCGACTAGCGGCCGCGGAGGGGAATTTCCGCCGAGTGGAGACATTCCTGGGGCAGGGAGTCAACGCTCAAGCAGCTGATGAACGTGGAGTCACGCCGCTTTCCATGGCGGCAAAGAACGGACATCGCGACGTGGTGGCTCTGCTGTTGGAACAAGGAGCACCGGTAAATCCCGCAAGGCAGGACGGCGTCACACCGCTTTTCATCGCGGTACAAGAGGGACGGCTGGATGTGGTGGCGCTCTTCTTGGAAAAAGGAGCGGATGTGAACGCACAAGCCCGGATAAGCGGGGTGACACTCCTGCATGTCGGAGCGTATCGAGGCGATCAAGCAATCGTAACCTTGCTGCTGCACCATGGAGCGGATAAGAAGGCCAGGATGTCATCCGGAGAACGCCCGGTCGATTTGGCGCATCGACAAGGTCATACAGAACTGATTCCGATCCTTGAGCCATGAGTTGGGTGAATGGCGACCCATCGCTGCTGCTAATTACGGTCATTTTCTCTTGCTTCCCATAACTTCGTATACACGGATCCGGTCGGCCGTAGTTCACTTTTCATCAGGACGATCGACTCTACCGCCAACACGCCTGATGAAATAGGCCGGTCCATGACACCGCTCTTGGCCAGGGCCTGGCCGACGTGGCGCTCTCCTTCCTTGACCCGTGCAAGCGTCAGATGCGGACTCAACGGCCTGCCTTCCGGCGCAAAGCCGAAGGCTTGGCAGCAGTCTGCCACCACCTGATGCAGCTCCGTCAGTCGTTTCGCATCATCACCCTGCTCCCACTGCTCCGATGGCCCAACCCAGAGCACACGTGGTTGTTGAAGGCGAGGGAATACGCCGAGCCGCTCAATCGGTATATGGATAATTCCCTGGCCGGCTATCGCTCGTTGGACGGCCTCACGCAAAGGCTCAATCTGTCCCTCGTCGGTGTCGCCGAGGAACTTCACGGTAAAGTGGATGGACGACGGCTGCACCCAGGCTATGCGGATGTTTCGTGGGGGTTCACAGCCGAGTCGTTGTTTGAGGTCTTGCTGAACGAGATCAATCTGCCGACGGAGATCCTCCCTCAGTTCGGCGGCAAGAAACGCTCGAATCATGTTCCAGCCTTGTCGATCAGCCATCGACGAAGCACATCAAGGGCCGCCTGAGCCGCACGTTGCCGAATAAGCGATCGATCGCCGTGGAATCGAAATTCCTTTGTTCTGACATCATCACCGCCACCGTCGAGCCCGATATAGACCAGCCCGACGGGTTTGGTTTCAGTCGCGCCCCCCGGCCCGGCGATGCCCGTGACGCTCAATGCCACCGAGGCCCCGGAACGTTCGCGCATTCCCTTGGCCATAGCGGCGGCCACTTCCTCGCTGACCGCTCCATGTTGTTCGATAAGATGTGCCGACACACCGAGCATATCCGTTTTGGCTTGGTTGCTGTAGCAGAGCGCTCCGCGATCGACATAGGCTGAGGACCCCGGTACTTGTGTGAGCCTGTAACCAATGAGACCTCCCGTGCATGATTCGGCTACCGCGACAGTGAGTTTCTGCCTTTGTAACAATCGACCGACCACTTCTTCCAATGTATCCTGTCCTTCCGCATACACCCATTCTTTCAATCTGGCACGGACTCCCTCCGCCAACGATCGAAGAACGGCTTCATTGATCGATCGATGAGCCCTGGTCGTCAGCGACACCAGCACTCCTGTCGGGGAGGCCAGAAGCCCCAACGCAACCGGCGCTCGTTTCCCTATGAGTCCCTGCAGCTTTGTATTCACATCGGACTCCGGTACTCCGCAGGTATGAAAGATCACTCGTGTGATGGGATGGGAAGGTGCCTGTTTCAATCGGTCGAGTTGATTCACCAAAAACGGAATCACCGATTTCTGCATCATGGCCTGCATCTCACTTGGGACACCCGGCAGCGCAAACACATGCGCATTCCGCCAGGTCAGTGCGAAGCCTGGTGCGGAACCGACCGGATTGGGCAACACCGTCGCCCGTGACGGGATTAAGGCTTGCCGCAATTGTCCGCGATTCGGTGTTCGCCCCCATTGAGCCAACCTGGCCCTCATGCTCTCGAACGCTTCCTTGCGGCGAGCCAGACGGAAGCCGGTTGCCGACGCGACGGCTTCCCTGGTGCAGTCGTCGACTGTAGGACCTAGCCCCCCGGTCATGATCACAATCCCGGCCCGACGACAGGCGGCCGTCAGCACTCCGGCAATGTCCGACTGATCGTCTCCCACAATGGTCTTGAACCTGACTTCGACGCCGATCGCAGCCAAGGCATCAGCGAGAAACAGTGAATTGCTGTCGGACCGGCCCCCCAGCAGCAGCTCGGAGCCGATCGCGATGGTTTCAGCAATAGACATGCGCACCGATGACGTCATTGGACCACGCTAATCAATTCCGGCAAAGTTAAGCTCAAAGCTGACCTCCCCGCCGGTCGCAGGAAAGACCGTGATGGTCGTCTGCGCGTTCGGGTCGAAATCGCTGTATCGAAAAGTGGCGACGACTTTGGCTCGAAATTTTGGAGAGTTGGGCCATACCGAACTCCGACCGGCTTGGCCATCGACCCGCACGGTGGCAGGTTTGACAATCCTTCCTCCTTGGTCAAGCACGATATAACTGTTCACCGCGAACGAAGGACTATCCCCAAGAATCACTGTGCTCACCAGCATCATCGGAGTCTCAGTCACTTGTGCAATATCGGCTGCGCTCGGTTCAAGTCCTCGTAAGGCCATATGTGCTGCCAGGACCGACAAGGCCCCGAGTTTCGTGACAAGAAATCCCCCGGCATGCAGATCATCGCCGCTTCCGAATCGAGCATACAACGCCTCGGGAGCTTGACGGTGCGCCGCCGCCTCTTTCCCCCGATCGAAGGCCAGCTGGACTTGTGCCTGTGCCGGCTGCACTTCAATCGCGGCGGATGGGCACACGAAGCCACAGGTCCAGACCACTGCGAACCACACAGACCCGTACGTACGAAATTTCATAGAACTGCGAGTAACAGAACCTCCTGTGGCCTGTCAATGAATACGGTCCTGCCTTGCTCTGCCGTTGACAAGACTGAAGGGGAAATGCTAAACGAAGAAAAAATGCGGAAGTGTTTCTTTTAATCTACTAAAGGAGCTTTGAATGTCGACCCCGGATACTCCTGCTGCCACACCGACGCCTCGGCGCCAGTACGTAAACTTTGTTTTTTATAAAGTAGATCCGGCTTGGCGGCGCTTACCGGAGGATGTGCGCACCCAGGGTAAACAAGAGTTCATGCGGGCCGTGGAGGACTTCAACGGGAAAGTATTGGTGGTCCCATATTCCACCATCGGCATCCGAGGGGACTGTGATTTCATGCTCTGGCGCATCAGCTACGATCTCGACCTGTTCCAAGATATGGGCACCAAGATCCTCGCCTCCGGCCTCGGACAGTATCTCTCCACCCCCTATTCGTATCTGGCGCTGACCAAACGATCCGTCTATGTCGATCACCACTCACACGCGGGACAGGAAGGGAAGCGCCTGACGGTGGTGCCGGGAAAGAGCAAGTACATCTTTGTGTATCCGTTCTTAAAGACGCGGGAGTGGTTTTTGCTGACGAAGGCAGCGCGTCAGGGCATGATGGACGAGCACATCGAAGTCGGACATCGGTTTCCATCCGTGAAGCTGAACACGACGTATTCGTTCGGTTTGGACGATCAGGAATGGGTCGTGGCGTTTGAAAGCGACAAGCCGGAGGATTTTCTTGACTTGGTGATGGCGCTGCGGGAGACGGAGGGATCGCGATATACCTTGCGGGACACCCCGATTTTTACCTGCATCCGCCGCAGCCTCAAAGAAACTCTCGACACACTCGGCGGCTAGATATCCGAATCAGATTAGGACTAGGGTCTTCGGTTCTAACAACCGAAGACCCTTTATTTTTTCGACAATGAACTCATCGGGTCACACCCGTGCCGCCTGCTCTGCGGCTTTGACAGTCTGACGAAGCCTATGTTACCTCTACACTGTCATTGTTGGAGTATCAATGGCTGATACCACCGCTCTCTACGCCCTTCGCTTTCCCGACGGCTCGGTGAGCCTGTACATCGATGAACTCTATGCTCAGGAGCGAGGGATCGATCCTTCCCGACTGGTGCGGGTAGAAATCCCGAGAGAAATGTTCGTCAGCGGCAGCGTACAGGACATCCGTGAATATGTTGCACTTAGATTGGAAGAGCAACCACGAACCGGAACAGCCTAGTCGATGTTTACGAAATCTTGAAAAAGTTCAGGCCCTTCACTTTCCGACACAGACATCATGGTACAAGCACTGGTCACATCGCCGCTGACGACCGACATGATCGAGGGGGTGATTGCCGGCCTGCCGATCCAAGGCCGCATCATCCTCAAGCTCCTGCTGATCCAGTACTTGGACATCACCCACGAGGAAATCCTCTACATGGTAGCGGACAGACCGGACCCCCGATGTGTGTCCGGCAAAAAACCTGTCACCACCATGACACAGGAATCCATCACGGCGATGATCGAGCGCCGGGATGAATATCGCCGGCGCGTGCGACTTCGGCGAGAACGAACATGGCTTCAGTGTGTCGCACTGAACAATCAGGTTCGTACGGCAAGCGCCCTGGCCGCCCGAGCGGCCGTACTGCTGACCGCGCATGGGGTGTCCTCAGAAACCATCGAACGACTCACAGGGGAAGCCCGCTCCGCCGTCCCCTCGACGACGTTGCGGCTCTTGGAGGAACGTTGGGATAGACATGAGATTCCTGCAGAGGAATATCAGAAACATCGGCTGGTCATTGAGATGCAGACGCAACTTCGCTTCGCCGAGCGGTTTAAGAAGCGCCTGGAGCTGGCGCAGCGTGAGCAGCACACATCGGATTGTACGGTTTTGGCCGATCATGAAATCGGCCATATCTGGGGAATCCCCGCCGGCACCTTGGCGGCCCGCAAAGTGAAGTTCTTGGCACAGTATCTCACCGTCCTCCAAACCAAATGCTCCGGCGTTGCGGCAGGACCGGACAGTCTCTCCCTTGATCTCTGGAAAGACACCTTGCAGGTTCTCTCTCGTACTCCCGTCGAACGATCGATCGCCACCTACGATGGTCTCGAGCGGACAGAGTCGGCATTGCTTGAAAAATTGGCGGCCTACGCCCTGATTCGAATCCCGGAGGCCGTTGAAACAAAATTTTGGAATTCTCTCGTCTATGGCGCCAGTTCCAACGCCGTGCACAGTGAAACGACTCGAACATTGTTTGGGCTTCAACGGCTGGTCTCCGTACAAAAAGATTTGGACGCCGGCGATGAAGCGCTGGATGAAGAGCTCCTCAAGCGAACGGCGCCGATTTCGGAAGAATCGGAATCAGTCGCAAATCAACATGCTGCCGGTCCATCCGAACTGACGGAGCTGCAACAACACATTCTTCGTAGTTTTACCGGAGACGACAGCAGCGGCAGAGCTTCCGACAAATGGTAAACTTTCACCTTGCCAATCGCCGGCGGTTCGGTATAATTACTCCCAATGATGACTCGACGACCGTCTCTCTCACAGGTATTCGTCGCCTTCATTGTCGTCTTTTTCCTCATCCTATCCGCCGGCCCGTTTCCGACCGGATCAATCAGCACTATTCCTGCCGCCGCCGCCGGCATAATTGAAATCGCAGAGCTCTTGGCGCACCCCGAGCAATATGATCATCAAGATGTTATGGTCACCGGAAAGGTCATGAACGTCCAGTTGGCGACGAATCGCCAGGGACAGCCCGCCTATGGATTCTTACTTCAGGATCAGGCCGGGACGCTCAAAGTGGTGAGCCTTGGACAGGCGGAGGTTCGCGAAGGTGATCAAGTCATTGTCGAAGGGGTCTTCAGTCGCCTCAGACAAGTTGGCCGCACGCTTGTCTACAATGAGATCAAAGCCCTTTCCGTCAAACCTCTGACTCGCTTGAACCTCGATCTTGTCGGCTGATCTCCCTGTTTTCCCCGCTTCTCATCTACCTCGAGCCGGTTGCTTTTCACTTCGCGACAGAGAACAATGCCTCTATGTTCGGAAAGACATTGACCTCCGTCTGGCTGGGAATCCTTGGTCTCGTCTGGCTGACCGATTGCGCCGCACCGGCTCGCGTCGGCGAATACCCGAATCAAAAAGCGATGACGGGCAAAACCAGGACGGAAATCCTCGCGTGCGCGGGGTTGCCCTCCGGGGAGAGAACGGAACACGACGTCACTGTTCTTCGATACTACCGTGAAGCGCCGATCCTCGAAGAATCTCAGCCCATCGGGAAAAGCAGTGTATCGACCATCCGTCACGGATGCTGGGCCACCGTCGTACTGGCGGAGGACAGGGTTGTTGATATCCGATATCGGTTCGCCCCTCCGTCTTTCGACGCGTCCAACGACTGCGAGGAGATCTTCGCTCCGTGCGTGCGGTAGCTCTCGAAACTCCCATCTCTTTCATAGCCCATCTCAGCGAACGTGGCGCTCGTCGTCGGATGCAACGGATGAAACCCACGCCTCTCCGGTCAACGACCATTGCAGCGATCATGTGTTTTTTCTTCGTCTGGCTCAGCCCCGCATTCGCACTGGAAAAGTATGGCCGCCCCCTCCCCTCACTGAAGACCGCAGATGACAACGGACGAGCGGCGGAGGAAAGTCTTTTTGCCGGTTATTTCCTCACCGGTGTCTTTGCGCACAATCCGACGTTCGCGGCCAGGCCGGATAATTCCGGTCTCGTCGGCTTGCGCCACATGCTGCATGTGGAAACGGATCTCTACAAGCAATATCTTACGTTCTATACCGATCAGAACTTTTTCTCCGACCGCACGAACGGATGGATCGAATTGAGCGAATGGGACGGCACGTATGCCTTGACCGGTGTACTTGGCCACTTCAACTGGCGCCTACAATACGAACGTGATGCCCCGATCGATCGGAAAGGCATTACTCAGGAATATGCTGATGGACTGGTCACCGCAAAGTTCCAAGCAGTTCAGGATCTTCCAGGATGGGAGCGCCGCTTCCCCAATCAAAACCTGACGGTCTACGCCGGAGCCGGCTGGCTCTTTCATAACCACAACTACTTTGCACGGCCTGACAACACCGGACGCGCTCTCTTTCGGTACGTGGCGCATGCCGATGTTGATCTGTACAAGAACAAATTGGTGCTGTACGGCGATATCAATATGTTCACGGATCAAGGCGCCGGCAACCAAGTCGCACCCACGGAATTGGACTGGATCATCGGACTGGCCGCACGCTGGCGGAACATGGAACTCGCTGTTTATCACGAACAAGATCAGCCGTTGGACCGACCGGGATTGATCCAGAAATACCTGGCGCTCCAATTCCGCTTCTCATTCGACATTTCGAAACAGGATCTTGGCATCGGGATGGCCAAACCGACCGCAGCCGCTCAATGAGGCAGCTTGAGGATCGACGTCAACAGTTTGTCGTAAATCCGATCAGGAAGAAGCCTCACCAGAAGGGCGCGAAACTTTGCATCGGTTCCCACGAGATATCGCGTTTTGGGAGCCGGCGCGGTCAACGCCTCTTCAACGACTTTTACGACCGCATCAGGTGGGATAGCTCGCTTCGATGCTTCCCCGACCACCTTCCTCACAGCGGTCACAACAGACTTATAGAGGGTTCGAAGTTCTGTCTCTATGGCGGCTTCTCTCTCGGCAGCCTCTATCGCCGACTTGTTCCAAATCGGCGTGGCGATCGCACCCGGCTCGACAATCGCGACATGAATTCCCCATTGTTGGACTTCGAGACGCAAGGCGTCTGTAATTGCTTCCAGTGCGAACTTCGATGCCGAATAGGGACCCATAAGCGGCATGGTGGAGAGTCCTGCGATGGAACCCATATTGACGATCCGTCCTCGTGCCTGCCGGATTAAGGGTAGAAACGCCTGGATGACCGCCACTTGTCCGATGACGTTGACTTCAAGCTGCTGACGGAGGTCGGAGATCGGTACGGCTTCAAGCGGTCCCACCACGGCAATGCCGGCATTGTTAATGAGTCCGAATAATCCGAGCTCTTTGGTAGCGTCCAAGACTACTGCGCAGGATTTCCGAATCGTTGCGAGATCCGTCACATCGAGTTCCAACGGAACAAGCCGTTCGGAACCGGCCTTTTGAAGGGCCACGCCGTCTTCGGGTTTCCGCACTCCGGCAAAAACGGCGAACCCTACTCGATCGAGATGCAGTGCGCAGGCCGCTCCAATTCCAGTGGAAGCTCCCGTGATGACCACCGCGCGATTGTCTCCGATCGACATCGTGCTCTCTCCGAGCCTCAACACAACGACCATATCAGCTTTGGGACAATAACCTCCATAGGGATATGCCTGTTCCATTTCTTCTCGGTGGACACTCTCGTCGTTCTTCGGTTACCATCTCATTTCTTTTGAGCAATGTCGCGGCGACATAGTCCAGTCGGCGACGCATAGTGAGTAAGACGGACATGAACGAGAAAGCATCGAGTGCGCAGAAAGCGGAGATGCGATGAGGCCGATGCGTTTCTTTTTACCGAACTCCCTCCCCGGATGGCTGACTTTGCTGCTGTTGGCCGTAAACCTGCACGGCATGGCCGTAGCGGCACCCACCGACGCTGAGCAGGCGCAGACCATCGTCCACATGCTCGATTATGTCGGTGTGGATTACCCCGGCGTCGTGCAGGATGGGAAGGTGATCAACGCCGAAGAGTATGCGGAGCAGCGCGAGTTCGCTACTCAGGCAGTCATTCTTCTCGGCACGTTGCCCTCCGTGCCGGAGCAGCCCATGCTGGTACAGCAGGCTCGTGAGCTGCTCACGCGTATCGAGCACAAGGCGCCGGCCAATGAGGTCTCCACACTCGTCAGCCGATTGCGCATCGGCGTGATCCACGCGTGGACGTTGAGCGTGTCGCCGCAACAACCTCCCGATCTCCGACAGACCGGACGGCTGTTCGCGCAACACTGCGCCATGTGTCACGGCACGCAGGGCCGAGGCGATGGACCGCTGGCCAAAGGTATGGAACCGACGCCTAGCGACTTCCACGATGAAACCCGCATGCGCCAGCGCAGTCTGTATGGCCTGTACAATACCATCTCACTCGGCGTGCCCGGCACGCCAATGCGCGCGTTTACCGAATTCTCCGAGGCCGATCGCTGGGCACTGGCCTTCTTTGTCGGAAGCCTTCGAGCCGATTCTGATCTGGTGGCGAAGGGTGAGACACTGTGGCGGCAGAGTGAGGGCAAAACAGCTTTCGACAGTTTGCGCGCCCTGGTGATACAGGCGCCCGACGATCAAGCTCCTTCCGGCTCGACGCTGGATGCCGTGCGTGCGTATCTGACACAGCAGCCGCAGGCACTGCAGGCTTCCACCCATGGCCCGCTGGACTTCTCGCGCACCAAGCTCAATGAAACCGCGCAGGCATATGCGCAGGGGAACCGAGAAGGTGCTCAGCGCCTCGCGATTGCGGCCTACCTCGAAGGCTTCGAACTGATCGAATCGGCCCTGGACAATGTTGACGCGCCGCTGCGCACGGAAATTGAGCGCGAGATGATCACGCTCCGGACGGCCATCGGCGAGGGCCGACCGTCCGAGACTGTGACGGCCCAGACGGCGAAGGTCACGGCACTGCTCGATCGTGCCGATGCCGCTCTCCTCGACAACACTGTCTCGCCGAATACGGCCTTCGTGAGTTCTCTGCTGATCTTGCTACGCGAGGGATTGGAGGCGATCCTGGTAATTTCAGCGATCATCGCTTTCACCGTCAAGACCGGACGGCATGATGCGTCACCCTACATCCACGCCGGTTGGATCGGCGCCGTGGCGCTGGGCGGCATCACATGGGCCGTCGCCCGCTACGCGTTGAGCATCTCGGGCGCCGACCGCGAACTGACTGAAGGCATCACCGCGCTGCTGGCCGCGGCCATGCTGCTCTACGTCGGCTGGTGGTTGCATAACCGCTCGAACGCGCAGGCCTGGAACCGCTTCATCCGTGAACAAATCAATACCGCGCTGGGCAAGCGAACGCTGTGGGCGATGGCCGGTATCTCGTTTCTCGTCGTGTACCGTGAGTTGTTTGAAGTGATCCTGTTCTACGAGACCTTGTGGTCGCAGGCCGGCGCAGCCGGGCACGCTGCGGTGCTGTGGGGCATGGCCGCTGCGACACTGCTGCTGATGCTGATCGGCGGTATGATCTTTCGCTACAGCGTGCGTCTCCCGATCGGGCCATTCTTCACAGTCACTTCACTCCTGCTGGCGCTAATGGCCGTCGTCTTTGTCGGTAACGGTGTGGCGGCGTTGCAGGAAGCAGGTGTGCTGGAGACGACGACGGTGCGCTTCTTCTCGTTACCGCTGCTGGGGATTCACCCAACCGCGCAGAGCCTCGTGCCGCAGGTGTTGACGCTCGCATTGATCGCCGGTGGACTATGGTTCAGCCGAGCGAAATCGTCGTAGCGATCGCACATTCTTCCGTTGATCTTCTGTGTTCGCCTCGGGCATGCACACGACGAGTTACATCGGGCTGTTGCTTGTGAGCATCGATGAGTCCACACGCATGAAGATGTGCCTCCGAACACTCCCCGCGCTGTTGTTCCTCTGCACACTAGGTTGCGTCACACCGGTCACCCCTGAGCAAATCGCCGGCGCCGACTATGGCGAAGTCCCGGTCGCGCCGGCCTATCAACGTGCTATTCAGCGCTATATGCTCGGTGTTCTGTGGGAGCCGCTCACGGCTCACTATCGATTCTTAGAAGAGCCACGGAAAGGCTATGTCTATCTCTCGGGCCGGATGAAACCTCCCGTCTTTGGGTACCTCGTCCATGTGGGAATCACTGCGAAGAACATGAAGGGCAGCTATGCGGGCGAAAAACCGTATCGATTCTTTCTCAAGAACGAACTCATATATCTCCTGAACGAATCCGACAAAGCCGACGTTGTGCACTAGGCAGGACTGATATCGCCATACTCGCGTGGCCCTTTGGAAAGCACCTTATTGATGCTTCCTCGTTTCCATGAGCTTCAATGACCACATCCCTACTTGCCGTACGCTCCTCTGGATGAACCGGAGCTTGGCATTTTTCCCCCAGCCGACCCTTTCATAGGAGTCGTGCCCATTTTCAATTCGGGCATGGCAGCCGATCCCCCGAGAATAATGACACCGTTGGTTCGGCCTTGTGGGTCCTGTCTCGTCTTGTATGATGGCTCGGGATGCGGCTTGATGGAGCCGTCCGGTCCCATGTCCCGGTATGATCCAGTGAGACTTTTTGATTGATTTTCCAGGGTACTCTCTACTTGAACTCCTTCTTTTGGTTCATGTGCCAGAAAAGAACAGCCAGCCAATAAGAGAATCCCGCTCGCCACTACCGTAAAATCTAAGGTTTGTCGGCATCGCATCTTATTCTTCAT
>JAICUC010000342.1 GCA_025936075.1 Nitrospira sp.
CACCGATGCCGGAACCCCGTTCAACTACCACGGGGACAACGCCCAAGAGCTTGAACGGATGGTTGCTTTCGGCATGACGCCAATGGAGGCCATTGTCGCCTCCACCGCCACGGCAGCCCGGCTCATCGGGATTCAGGATTCGGTGGGAACACTGCGCAAAGGAATGGAAGCGGATCTGGTAATCCTAAAAGGAAACCCACTCAGACGGATCGATGTGCTGCGAGACCGGGATAAAATCATGGGCGTGATGAAAGCGGGGAAGTTCGTGTCGGGACCACTGGCGAAGTAAAATCATTCGACTTGGCTACGGTAGCCGATTGCAACGGAATAGTGGAAGGAGAAGGATGTTTTGACGACGAAACCCGGCGGTGATGGTCGGACATCACCGCCGGACTCGCCGGCCCTGGTCGGGGCCTCACAAGGGAGGGCTACTGGATCGGGGCGGCCCCGCCTCTCCCGACCTGGGACCTTCTGTACAGGTGTAGCAAATCCTGTGCTGTCATCGATGCACCACGTTTCAAGTTCTAAACAGCACAACCACCCTGAAAATCATGACTCTCGCGAATTCATATCGCCAGGCTCCGTCGTGCCTAGACTCACCGAATAGAATAGGGTGAATCTGAACCGATACAGGTGAATCCAATCGGATTCACACAATGCCCTACGAGCTGCAAAGAGAATGGAAGATTTTTAGGTCTTTTGGCCTGCGGATCCAAGACAGGCTTTTTCGGCAAGAAGCCTTGGGAATTGATGTGTCCTGCCAGGCTCTTTTGTTCGAATCTCGAACTGTAACAGGCAATCCGAATCCAACCGTGAATGGCACTTACCAGACCAGCACACACGTCGGCTCGATGACGATGCGGGTCAACTTCTAACGGGCAAATAGTTTGACTTGTAGCCACTTGAAATAGATAATGTAGCCTCATTCACTGGAGGTTGCACATGTCACACGTTGGGGTGCGCGAATTAAAGAATCACCTCAGTCGGTATCTGAAACGAGTGCAGGGCGGTGAGGAGATTCTTATAACGGAGCGGGGTCGATCTGTCGCGCGAATTGTTCCGGCCCCGAGCTCCCATTTCAAGCAGTCGTTGGAACCTCTGTTGCGGGAAGGCGCTGTGCGTTGGAGCGGAGGCAAGCCTCGTGGAGCGCGTCGAAAACCTGTCATTCGCGGTCGGACATTGTCTGAGATGGTGATTGAAGACCGCCGATGATGCTGTATTTGGACACCAGCGCCTTGGTGAAGCTCTATGTTGATGAACCCATGTCCCAAGAGCTGACGAACGTCGTGAATGGGACCGAGGCTGTCACGACTTCGCTCCTTGCGTATACCGAAGCATGCGCGGCCTTTGCACGAGCTCGCCGTGAAGCAAGGCTTTCAGCTCAGGCCTATCGTCATGTGGTGGAGGCATTTGTTGACGACTGGCCTCGCTATATCACGGTAGAAGTCACGGATCGACTCGTGAAGGATGCGGGTAAGTTGGCCGCCCATCGTGCCTTACGGGGTTATGATGCGCTGCATTTGGCATCGGCCCTGGTTCTTCGTGAGCAAATACCCTCGATCTCGCTTCTAGCGTTTGATCGGGAATTGATGGCGGCAGCAAAGCGTGAGTCCCTCCGCATTCATCCTCTCGGAGAGAGGATGCCGATCCGATAATGCTCTTTGCTAAATGAATTGCAAAATCCTCTTCGATCCAACATTGAACATTCAACAAGCATTGAACGACGCTATCGCCGTTCGTAGAACAGCTCCAGCGCCGAGGCGATGCCGTGCACGCGGCCGTGGCGAAACGCCGTGTCGAGACGATTACGCAGCGCTCGAATTCCACCCTCATCGCCGCGTTTCATCACCCCCTGCGACAGCATCATTTCCACCGCCACTTCAACCAGACGTTGCTTTCGTCCGTCCATTTCTTCCGTCACGAAGTCGCCCATGATCTCCGCCGCACGAGCGGTGACGACGTGCTCTAGAAACGAATCGTAGCCCTGCTCGGCCACAACCTGTTCTCGAACGAGAGTCAGCTCCGCCTTCACCCGCTTCACATCTTTCATCAAAATCGCGAATAATTCTTTCCTGCCTTCGTCGAAAAGCTTCCGCTCCATTTCATCGAGGATAATGCCGGGATCGATTTTCTCAGCGCGTGGCTCATCTCCCCAAGACAGCCGGTCGTAACTCCTGCGTCTTTCAGGGTCTCCGACGATCTCGTACGCAACATTGATCTCTCTGATCCGCTCGTCCGCATCCTTCTTATGAGGGTTCCGGTCGGGATGATGCTCAAACACCAGCTTGCGATAGGCCTTCTTGATGTCCTCGTCGGACGCTTCCCGTGAGACGCCGAGTACTTCGTAATAGTTCATTCGTGCCATGCGAGGGACTATAGCATGAGGTGTTGCACGCTTCACCTTGACAGTGACGGAGAACCCTCTTAGCCTTGCGCGCTATGCCACCATTCGTCATTGGTTATTCGTCAGAGAGCCGTGAAGCGTGACGCGTCAGACGGTAGATACTCAGCCCTCAGCACTCAGTCCTCAGTCCTCAATGAATCGATCTTGGCGATCCGGTGTGACACGTTACCAGTGGTTGATCTTGTTCGTTGCCTGGTTGGGCTGGGTGTTCGATGCCATGGACGCGACGATTTATGCCATTGTGTTGCATCCGGCCTTGCACGATTTGCTGCACACGGCGAGTGGCCCACCGACAGCCGAGCAGATCGGCTGGTACGGCGGCATCATCTTTTCCATTTTCCTTATCGGGTGGGCGATCGGCGGCATCACGTTCGGCGTTCTCGCTGATCGATTCGGACGCACAAAAGTCCTGATCGCCACAATCATTATCTACGCTGTCTTCACCGGCGCCGCTGCATTGGCAGAAACCTGGTGGCACCTGGCACTCGCCAGATTTTTGACCGCGCTCGGCATCGGCGGTGAATGGGCGGCAGGCGCCGCGATCGTGGCCGAGACGTGGCCGGAAGAGAAGCGTGCTAAAGCGGCAGGTATTCTCCAATCGGCTTGGGCCGCGGGGTTCTTTTTGGCCGCCACGGTGAATCTCACATTGAGAGATGCCTATGGCTGGCGAGGATTGTTTGTCATCGGTATTCTTCCGGCGTTTGTTGCCCTCCTCGTTCGCTGGTGGGTCAAGGAGCCGGAACGCTGGACCCATGCACATGAGCAGAAGGCCGTCCCCCTGACAGCGATCTTTCAAGGTGACTTACAACGAGCGACGTTGGTCGGTTCAACGCTGGCGTTTGTCGCGGTGTTCGGTCTTTGGGGGGCAACGAATTGGGCTCCGACACTGATTCGTGAATTGCCGGATTTGAAGGGGCAAGAGCCCGCCACTCTCACCAGATATGTGAGCTACGCCATCATGGCTTTGAACGCCGGAGCGATATTTGGATACCTGGGCTTCGGTCCTCTTGCTGATCGATTCGGCAGACGACCGGTATTCGCCTTCATGTGCCTCGGCAGCCTCATCATGTTGCCGGTCACCTACTTGGCGCCTTCAAGTTATATCGGTGTTCTGATGCTCCTGCCGATCCTTGGGTTTTTTAATAATGGAATTTTCAGCGGATTTCCGATCTATCTGCCCGAGCTGTATCCTACACAGTTACGGGCGACGGGAGCCGGATTCTGTTTCAACGCGGGGCGCGTCTTGGCGTCGGCCTCCCCCCTCCTGACCGGCTGGCTGGTCACAACACTGGGCTCCTTTAGCCGGGCTGCCAGCACCATTGCGCTGATCTATCTACTCGGACTTATTGTGCTTTTGTGTGCTCCAGAAACGAAGGGCCGTCGCTTGCCTGATTGACCCTTGAC
>JAICUC010000358.1 GCA_025936075.1 Nitrospira sp.
GCCACCATGCGATGATCAGGCCGCACGCTCCTGCCCCGCACGGACCACGTTCTCAGCAACGTCTCAAACGTTTCAATCATTCCAAACTCGGCGGTGCATTCAAGCGCCTCAACCGTTCGCATGACTTGAGGTACTGTGGGAACAAAACTCAGATAGATCCCGCCGGATCGAAGGGCGTTAATGGCATGCGGTACGACCTGCCAGGGTTCAGGGAGGTCAAGCACGACACGATCGAAAGGCACCTGATCATCCAGTAAACCAATGCCCTCATAGGCATTTTTCTTGACGCACATCAAATTAATCGGATTCAGAGAACGAGCAATGTTCGTCTTTGCCGTCTGTGCAAAATCTTCCCGGATCTCATACGTCACCACCAAGCCGTCCGGCCCCACTGCGCGTAATAAGGCCATGGTCAGGGCTCCTGAACCGGTTCCGGCCTCAAACACTCGAGCACCCGGGTAGATATCAGCCCACATAGGTATCATCGCGAGATCCTTGGGATACAGGACCTGCGCCCCTCGGGGCATCTTGAGCACATAGTCACCGAAGGTCGGACGGAGCGCCACCATCCTCTTACCTCCCGACAGTGTGACGATGGACCCGTCGAGACGGCCGATCAGCGCATCGTGCGCAATTTTCTGCCCACTGAACTGGTACGTCTCCCCCGCTTTCAACGTGAGAGCATACTGTCGCCGTTTTTGATCGACAAGATGGATGCGTTCACCATTGCAAAAGCGAGACATGCCGCGCATTTTAGGAGGTTCCTTTCATTGTTTGCAACCAATCGCCATTCCTTGACAGGGTAGCCAGTGGGCCGTAAGATCCTTTCATCATTCAACATCTTACGATGCTTAGAGGTGGTAAAAAAACGAGAACTGTACTTGGCCCTGTTTTCGCCGCGGCGATTGTAGGACCGGGGTTAGCGCTCGGCTTGATTCTCTCAACTTATCCCTCTCACGCCGAAGAAATCATCGTTGCCAATTATGAGGGAGTCATCAACCCCGTCGCAGCGGAGTATCTTCATGACGCTCTCATGCTTGCTGAGTCATCAGGTGCTCAGGCTCTCATCTTCCAACTCGACACTCCTGGAGGATTGGATACATCAATGCGCCTCATGATCAAAGATATTACCGGCTCGACCATTCCGGTGATCGTGTTCGTCGCTCCTTCGGGAGGCCGTGCTGCCTCTGCAGGAGTCTTCATCACGATGGCTGCCCATGTTGCCGCCATGGCGCCGGGCACCAACATCGGCGCAGCACATCCAGTCTCGATGGGCGGTGAGATGGATAGCACGATGAAAGAGAAAGTGGAGAACGATGCGGTTGCTTACATCAAAAGCATCGCCCAACAGCATGGGCGCAATGTGTCATGGGCCGAAGATGCAGTCCGAAAGAGCATTTCCTCGACTGAGCAGGAAGCTTTGAAACTAAAAGTCATCGATATGATCGCCGAAGACATCCCCACACTGTTGAAACTCCTGCAAGGGAAAAAGATTGCCGTTCCTAATGGAACAATCACGTTCTCAAGCGAGACCGCAACTCTCCATGAATTCCCGATGGGAACTCGTCTGGAATTACTCAAAATCTTGAGCGATCCCAACATCGCCTATCTGCTGATGTCCATCGGAACCATTGGAATTATGGCTGAACTCTACAGCCCCGGCGCCATCCTGCCCGGTATCATCGGCGCTATCAGCTTAATCTTGGCTTTCTATTCGCTTCAGTCGCTTCCCGTGAACTACGCCGGGGCATTTCTAGTCATACTCGGCGCGGTCTTTCTCCTACTCGAAATTTCGGTCACCAGCTATGGATTACTGGCGCTCGGCGGTTTGGCAGCCATGACATTGGGTGGTCTGTTCCTCATCAAGAGTGACGCGCCTTTTCTGCAAGTATCGCTATTCTTTTTATTGCCGACTGTCATGACGATCGGCGGCTTGATCGGAATCATTGCGTGGACGGCCGTCAAGAGCACTCATCGCAGACCAATCACGGGGGCGGAAGGGATGATTGGTTCAATCGGAATCGCCAAGACCGATGTCAACCCCCGCGGTCAGATTACGGTCCAAGGAGAGATCTGGGAGGCGGTCAGCCAAACTCCGATTCGACAGGGGGAGGCAGCGGAGGTGATGTCGGTCGAGGGACTGACCGTGAAGGTGGCCCCCACTCACAGATAAACTGTTCCAAGATAAGGAGCCATTTATGTCATTGCTCATGCCGTTAGTCCTCCTGGGCCTCCTGCTCTATGCCAGTTTTAAGCGCGTTATGGAATACGAACGGCTCGTGGTGTTTGTGCTGGGCAAGTTTCAAACCGTGAAAGGACCCGGCATTCGATTGGTAGTCCCCGTCCTTCAACAGATGGTGCGCGTCAACCTCCAAACTGTTACAATGGAAGTCCCGTCCCAAGATGTCATTACGCGGGACAATATTTCCGTGAAGGTGAACGCCGTCATCTTCCTCAGGGTAGTTGACCCTCAACCGGCCGTGCTTGCAGTCCAGGATTATCTATATTCCACGTCTCAAGTAGCCCAAACCACCCTGCGCAGCGTGCTGGGCCAGAGCCAGCTCGACGACCTGTTAGCGAAGCGAGATGACATCAATGCCGAACTGCAGCGGATTATCGATCAACAGACCGAGCCATGGGGGGTCAAAGTTACTGCCGTCGAAGTGAAGAACGTGGATATCCCTCAAGATATGCAACGCGCGATCGCCCGACAAGCTGAGGCCGAGCGGGAACGACGGGCCAAAATTATTCATGCTGAGGGCGAATTTCAAGCGGCACAGAAACTCGCTGAAGCCGCTAACGTCATCAGCCAGAACCCCGCGGCTCTTCAGCTGCGCTATCTTCAGACACTCGTCGAGATCGCGGCTGAGAAGAATTCGACGACGATCTTCCCGATTCCAATCGACACTCTTGCCCCTTTCATAAAAGGACTGTTACAGAAATAGCGTGGCATTTCTGCCCGATCCTTGATGCTGATTTTACATAGATGCCGCATAAGTGGGACAGTCCGTCCTTCCGTTCCTCATTAGCTTGGTCTAATCTTTGTGCTTTTTCCAGCTGATCGCACCCGCCGTTTCTCATCTTCAATCCAGCATCCCTTTTGCTTCGTTATGAGCAGTACACGCATGGACTCGGTTGAATCTTTTCCGCTGAATACGGCTCCAATAAGAGTAGATGACGTTCAACCAGAGCAAAAGGTGACATGATGAAAGAAGGACTGCGAGTCTCTGACGAGATGGAAATACAGAAAGCATTCGTTCCAGATGTCGATGCCGATGACGCCAAGGCTAGCGGCATGCTGGGAATGATCAGCCGTGAGGCTGAGGAGGCCGGATCGGATGAGAAGCCCCAGCCGGTCATGCGTACAAGCCGCGGCGCTAGCCCGTTTCTCTTGGAAGCCTTATACTTCCGATCGTTCGGCGATCGGGGGCTTTTGACCAGAGAAGAAGAGACCGCGATCGCCAAGCGGGTGGACCATGGGACACGGCGCATTCGAGTTGCTCTGCGCCAGGCCATAAGAGCCTTGTTCA